>SEGN01000004.1 GCA_004211245.1 Variovorax sp. | reverse complement strand
CCAGGTAGGCGCACGTCGCCATGACGGATGCCGACTGGATGCGTCGTGCGCTGGCCGAGGCGCAGATGGCCGCCGAGGCTGGCGAAGTGCCTGTCGGCGCCGTGCTGGTGAAGGATGGCCTCCAGCTCTCCGGAGGTCGCAACGCGCCGGTGGCGCAGCACGACCCCAGCGCCCACGCCGAAATCAACGCACTGCGCGCCGGTGCGGCGGCGCTGGGCAACTATCGCTTGGAGGGCTGCACGCTCTACGTCACGCTGGAGCCCTGCGCCATGTGCGCCGGCGCGATGCTGCATGCCCGGCTCGCGCGCGTCGTGTTCGGTGCGGCGGATCCCAAGACCGGCGCGGCCGGCTCGGTGCTCGACCTGTTCGCACAACCCCGACTCAATCACCAGACATCAGTGCAGGGCGGGGTGCTGGCAGCCGAATGCGCAGCGCTGCTGCAGCGGTTTTTCCGCGTGCGCCGCGAAGCAGCACGCGAGCAGGCCGAGCCATTGCGCGACGATGCGCTGCGCACGCCCGACACGCGCTTCGCCGCGTTGCCGGACTGGCCCTGGGCGCCGCGCTACGGCAACGGCTTGCCCGCCGCGAACGGCTGGCGGCTTCACTTCGTGGACGAGGGCCCGCGCGATGCCGAACTGGCCATCGTCGCGCTGCATGGCGCCGGGCAGTGGGGCTATCTCTATCGCCACCTGATCGCCTCACTGGTTGCGCTCGACCGGCCGCGCGTGCTGGTGCCCGATCTCATCGGCTTCGGTCGCAGCGACAAGCCTAAGCGCGATGCCGTGCACGGGCCGGCCTGGCACGCTGCCGTGCTGGGCGAATGGGTCGTGCAGCTCGGATTGCAGCGCGTGTTGCTCGTGCACGCGACCGGCGACGCGACGCTCGCCGGGCACCTGCGCCACCTGCTGCCGGATCGGGTGGTCGGCACCTTGCCGGTCGGGACCGTCCCGGGCGCCGAAGCCGCTGGCTGGCGCGCGCCGTTCCCCGATGCAGGCCACGAAGCCGGCCTGCGCGGCTGGCGCGTGGCGCGCGGAAGCACACCTGATCTGTCCGCGGCCGAAGCGGCGAGAGCGGCTCAGATCGCAATGGGATACTTCGCGCCGTGACAAAACACATCTACATCTTTTCGCCTTCGAGCGCCGTGCGCGACAGGGCGGCATTCAAGCGCGGCGTGACCCGCCTCAAGGCACTCGGCCATGAGGTCGAGATCGACGAGGCTGCGCTTGCCACCCACCAGCGCTTTGCCGGCGACGATGCCACGCGACTGGCTGCAATCGGCCGTGCGGCGGCCAGCGGCGCCGACGTGGCGCTGATTTCGCGCGGCGGCTATGGGCTCACGCGCATCCTCGACGCGCTCCCGTACAAGGCGGTGGCGAAGGCGATCGCGCACGGAACCGAGTTCGTCGGCCTGAGTGACTTCACTGCCTTCCAGAACGCGGTGCTGGCCCGGACCGGCGCGGTGACCTGGGCGGGCCCTGCGGTCGGCGAAGACTTCGGCGCCGAAGCCGGACCGGACGACATCATGGAAGCCTGCTTCGACGACCTGCTGTCAGGGCAGGGCGAGGGCACGGGCTGGCGCCTGCCGGCGCGCGACGCAGAAATCGGAGCGGGCCTTCGCAGCGTGCACGGCGCGCAACTGTGGGGCGGCAACCTGTGCGTGCTGACCAGCCTCCTGGGAACGCCGTACTTCCCGTCGATCGAGAAAGGCGTTCTGTTCCTGGAAGACGTGGGCGAGCACCCTTACCGGATCGAGCGGATGCTCGAGCAGTTGCGCCAGGCCGGCGTGCTCGGGCGCCAGAAAGCGATCCTGATGGGTCAGTTCACTGGCTATCGCAAGCTGCCGAACGATCGCGGATTCAGCCTGCAGACGGTGGTCGACCGCCTGCGCAGTCAGATCAAGGTGCCCGTGCTGACCGGACTGCCGTTCGGCCACGTGCCGACGAAGGTGCTGCTGCCGGTGGGCGCAAAAGTGGAAATCGCGGCCGAGGGCCGCGATGTCTTCATGGTGTGGGGACACCGGCACGCCCATCACCATTGAGCGACGCCGGGGCGGGCAGAGCGCTGTCTCAGGCGCTGTAGGGATGGTGGGCGCGAGGGCCCCTCGTTTCCCGCAGGCGCCCCTTGAACATGACGTTGATCGGGCGCAGCTGTCGGCGCGCGGCCGCTTCGCCATCGAGCTCCACCAGGGCGGACATCACATCCTGGCGCAGGTACCAGAGCGCCTCGAGGTCGTCCGCGAAGCGCACTCGCTGTGCGACGCGTTGCACGCCATGGCCGCCGTGCACCTGGAGCAACGAAAGCATTGCGTTTCGGATCCGGTTGGTATGACGGGCTTCCGAACCCCGCGAGCCGAAGCCGGGGATGGAGAAAAACCGAAAAAGGCCGGAAATAGACACGGTGACAAAGGGCAAAGCCGGAGTCGTTGGTGGGTCTACATTACGACCCGACCCCGGATGACACAAGCTGTGACACGATAATTAATGTTTTAAAACAACATTCTTCACGAAATTGCTGAAGCAGCTTCTCAGGAATGGATACCTAAGTTCTACAGTCAACGTATACGTCGAGACCGCGTTGAAACGAGGCGACGTACTCTGAGCGTTTCCGAATGCACGACGGCCGCCCAGCAGCCGGAGTGAAAGGGGAGACAGAGCACCTGCGGAACGGCGGTTCGGGGTTGCTTTGCCATAATTGCACGCGATTGCTTTCAATAACTCAAATGGCTTCCCCTCCCACTGTCGTGTTTGCGGACCTCACCGGAAGCACACGGGTGTTCGAAGCGATGGGCAATGCCCGCGCCACTGAGACCGTGACCCGTCTGGTGCAGTGGATCGGTGGGGTTTGCGAATCCCACGGTGGACGTGTCGTCAAAACACTGGGCGATGGCGTGTTCGCGATATTTCCTTCCGGGGCTGCCGCGGTCAATGCGGTGCTCGAACTTCAGCGCAATCACCAGAAGCGACTGATGGTCTGGCCCGCGCCTTTGCGAATGGATTTGCAGATCGGCGTGGCCAGTGGCGAAGTGCTCGAAGTGGACGGCGACTCGTACGGCGACGCCGTCAACCTGGCCTCGCGCCTCAGCGATCTGGCCGGCCCCGGCCAGATCTGGGCCACCGAGGCCGTCATCGAGCAGCTTGGAGAGACCGGTGTGCGGCACCGCAGCCTGGGTCCGATCAATATCCGCGGCAAGACTGAAACCCCGGTGGTGCATCGCATCGATTGGCAGGACGAGGTGTCGGAGTTCCTGACGATGCCGGCCACGCTGGCCCAGCAGACGCGCAAGTCCGATTCTTCGTTCGGCCAGATCGAACTGGCCTGGCTCGACGTGCGTTCGCTGTTCCGTGCGGACGAGTTGCCCATTCACCTGGGGCGGGTCGACGAAGCCCAGTTCGTCGTCAACGACCCACGCGTCTCGCGGCTGCATGCGCGCATCGAGGCGCGGCAGGGCAGTTGCGTGCTGGTCGACGTCAGCACCTACGGCACCTGGGTCCGGTTCCACGGCACTGCCGGCACCAGCGGCGAGATCGCGCTGCGCCGTGACGAGTGCGTGCTGCACGGCAGTGGGGAAATCGGCCTCGGTGCGCCGTTGAGCGACTTCAGCGCGCCGACGATCTCGTTCAACACGACCGGCGACAACGTGCTGCTCACGCGCAAGGACGCTCGCTGACGCTTCAGCCGCGGCGGCCGCGGTGGTATTGGCCGGTGCCCGGCGTGATCACCTCGTCCCCGGGCAACACCGTGCCGGGTTGATGGTCCGGCTGGCCTGCAATCCGTTCGTAGATCGGCGCGAAGTCGATGCGCGCGAGTTCGAGCAGCCGGTCCAGGTTGTCGATGACGAAATAGCTTTCCTGGAAATCGTCGATTCGGTAGTGGGTTCGCATCACGCGCTCGAGGTCGAACCCGATGCGATTGGGCGACGCGTCCTCCAGCGCAAAGACAGTCTCGGTGTACGAGGAAGCAATGCCCGCGCCGTACACGCGCAAGCCCTCGGCTTGCCGGACCAGGCCGAACTCGACGGTGTACCAGTAGACGCGCGCCAGCTTGTCGAGCACACCCAGCTTCTGCGCGCGCAAACCGCCTTCGCCGTACGCCTGGATGTAGTCGGCAATGGCCGGGTTCATCAGCATGGGCACATGGCCGAACACGTCGTGGAAGACGTCCGGCTCCTCCAGGTAGTCGAGCTCGTGCGGCTTGCGGATGAAATGCCCCGCAGGAAAGCGGCGATGTGCCAGGTGCTCGAAAAAGACTTCGTCGGGCACCAGCCCGGGAACTGCGACGACCTGCCAACCGGTGCGCTCCATCAGCACTTCGCTGAGTTCCCGGAAGTCCGGGATCTGCTCAGGGCCGATCGGCAGCTTCTTCATGCCTTCGACGAACTCGTCGCACGCGCGGCCGGGCAACAACCGGCTCTGGCGTTCGAACAGCGTTTTCCAGACCGCATGCTCCTCAGGCGTGTACGCCGACCAGCCCTGGTCGATCGTCCAGTCGGCGCGCTGAGGCCGGGACGCGGCGCCTGCCGCCAGGCCGTGTTTGACCGCGTCCATGCGCCTCAGGCGGTGGCCAGCACGCCGCGGCGCACCTGGTCGCGCTCGATCGACTGGAACAGCGCCTTGAAATTGCCCTCGCCGAAGCCTTCGCTGTAGTCACCTTTGCGCTGGATGAATTCGAAGAAAACCGGTCCGCCGAAGGCGGTCTCCGAGAAGATCTGCAGCAGCAGGCGCGGCGTGCCGCCTTCCGTGGTTCCGTCGAGCAGAATGCCGCGCGCCTGAAGCTCCGCAACAGGTTCGCCATGGCCCGGCAGGCGTGTTTCCAGCATCTCGTAGTAGACGTCGTTGGGCGCCGTCATCAACGGCACGCCCGCCAGACCGAGCTTGTCGATCGTGTCGATCAGGTTGTCCGAGAGCAGGGCGATGTGCTGGATGCCCTCGCCGTTGAATTTCATCAGGTATTCCTCGATCTGGCCCGAGCCCTTGGACGATTCCTCGTTCAGCGGAATGCGGATCTTGCCGTCGGGCGCGGTCAGCGCCTTCGAGGTGAGGCCGGTGTACTCGCCCTGGATGTCGAAGTAGCGAATCTCCCGGAAGTTGAAAAGCTTCTCGTAGAAGTTGGCCCAGAAAGTCATTCGGCCGCGGTAGACGTTGTGCGTCAGATGGTCGATGACCTTGAGACCATGGCCAACCGGATGGCGATCCACGCCTTCGACGAATTCGAAGTCGATGTCGTAGATCGATTTGCCATCTTCGAAGCGGTCGATCAGGTAGAGCGGGGCGCCGCCGATACCCTTGATGGCAGGCAGCCGAAGCTCCATCGGGCCCGTGGCGATCTCGATCGGCTGGGCGCCCAGCTGGAGCGCGCGCGCGTAGGCCTTGTGCGAATCCTTGACACGAAACGCCAAGCCGCAGGCCGAGGGCCCGTGCTCGTCGGCGAAATACGCCGCAGGGCTGTGAGGCTCGCGATTGACGATGAAATTGATGTCGCCCTGGCGGTAGAGCACCACGTCTTTCGAACGGTGTTTTGCCACCAGCGTAAAGCCGAGCTTCTCGAAGAAGGGCTCGAGTACGTTGGCCTCGGGTGCGGCGAATTCGACGAATTCGAAGCCTTGAAGGCCCATCGGGTTCTCGAAAAGATCGGTCATGCGGTCTCCGGAATAAGTTTGCGTGCAATGGCCTCGATGCTAAACATTCCGGTCGCAGCATTCCTGCAAACTGCAGGCGCACCCGCGAAGGCACGCAGGATTCCTGCACCGCCATGATCGCGGTCGCAAAACTTCAGGTCAGTCCTGCAGAAACGCGCCTGGAAGCGCCATCAAAGCGGTGTCCAGCCCGAGTTGTTGGGTTCGTCGTCGCGATGGCCCTGCGCGCGAGGGCCGATGCCGAGATCGGGGCAGCCCTCGCGCAGCGCCTCCACCCCTGCGCTGAGGGCGGCGTCGTAGCTGGGGTAGGAACCCGGCGAGGTACTCAGGACGACGAAGCTCGAACTGTCCGGCGCTGCCTCCATGACGCTCCAGCAGAAACATCCCGGATCGGGTTCTTCGACGGTGACGGCCAAGGATCGCAGACGGTTCATGGGCGAAGTTTCACTTCCAGTCCACGCGCCTCGCGTCAGTCGGCGCCGCGAGTGCGGGGTCCGCGTGCGGATCGGCCAATGCCAGCGCCGCGCGGTAGGCCGACCGGCCGGCGACCTTGCTGTCCTCCGACAACTGTTTCCAGGCCGCTTCCCGCTGCAGGGGCGTGAGCGGCTCGTCCGGGTCCAGCAGCTTGTGGGTGATGCCGAGCAGCGCGACCGTGGAGGTCAGGCAAAAGTGCATGGCATTCTGCTTCGCCCTGTCGCCGACATCCGCGGTGAACAGATGCTTCATGGCATGGTCGACATTGCGCAGCGCCCTGTCCACCGAGCTCTGGACGGCAAACGCCTCCGGCGTCGATGACCGCCCCCGGTGCAACGCCTGAATCGCCTGTCGGCCTTCCAGCGCCCGCACGACAGCGACGGCCAACCGTTCCAACGCACTGCGCTCAGCCTCGAAAAGGAATCGCGGGGCACTGTCCATGACACAAAGCGTGCCGATCCGCTCGCCGCTTGACAGGCGCAATGGAGCGCCGGCGTAGAAGCGGATTCGAGGCTCGCCGAGCACGAACGGATTGCCCGCGAACCGACTGTCCTTCGTGGTGTCTTCCACGACCAACACCGAATCGCTGAGCACGGCATGGGCGCAGAAACTGATCTCCCGGGCAGTCTGCGAGGTTCCGCTCAAGCCGATGTTCGCCTTGAACCACTGGCGCTCAAGGTCGACGAGGGAGATCAGCGACATGGGCACGCCGCAGACGGTCGCTGCTGCATGAACCAGCGCATCGAACTCGGGCTCAGGCGCAGTGTCGAGGATTTCCAGGCCATGCAGCGCTGTCAGGGTGGCTGCTTCGTTGCTTCGCATTTGCGCAGATTGCATGTATGTCTCGCATCGCGGGTGTGACGATCAATCAGGGTATGAGGACGCGGAACGCCACATGCCGCCAGTTTGTCTGGCAACCTGAACCGGCGGGGTGTGCAGTTGCGCGCTTGGGCGACCGGATCAGAGCGCCTGCTGCGCCGGGGCTTCCGAGCGTGGCGCGTCGGCAACCAGCCGCGCGAGCGTGCGCATCGCGCGCTCGCGCGTCGCGTCCCATGGCTGACCGCAGGTCAGGCGGATGTGGTGCTGGAACTCTGCCTGGGCCGAAAACATCGGCCCGGGCGCCAGGCTGATGTGCTGTGCCAGCGCAGCGCGGTGCAGGGCCATCGCATCGACCCCGGTGGGCAACTCGACCCATACGAAATAGCCGCCGGCCGGCCGAATCGCCCGTGTTCCGTCCGGAAAGAACCGGGTCACCGCGTCAAACAGGCTGTCGCGCTGCGCCTGCAGCGACTGGCGCAGGGTTCGAAGGTGGCGATCGTAGCCGCCTTCCTGGAGGTAGCCTGCCAGCGCCGCCTGCACCGGGATCGACCCGGACAGGCTGGTCATCAACTTCAGGCGTTCGACCTCGCGCGTGAACCTCCCGGGCGTGGCCCAGCCAACCCGGTAGCCAGGAGCGAGGCACTTGGAGAACGAGGAGCAGTGCAGCACCAGACCGCGGCGGTCGAAGGCTTTGGCCGGCAACGGCGCTGCGTTGCCTTCGTAGAGCTCCGCGTAGACGTCGTCTTCGATCAACGGCAAGTCGTGCAGGGCCAGCAGCGCGACGAGGTCGCGCTTCTTGGCCTCGGGCATCAGGCTGCCGAGGGGATTCTGAAAGTTCGTCATCAGCCAGCAGGCCTTCGGACGGTGGAGCTCGATCACTCGCGCCAGGCGCCCCAGATCGATGCCCTCGCGCACATGGGTCTGCACCTCGATGGCGCGCAGGCCCAGCCGCTGCAGCGCCTGCAGTGCCACGTAGAAGGTGGGGGACTCGACGACCACCGCATCACCCGGCCTGGTCACCGCGTTGAGGCACAGATTGAGTGCCTCGATCGCACCGTGGGTCAGCACGATCTCGTCGGTGGGCACTGCAAAGCCATGACGCAGATACCGTTTTGCAATCTCGCGCTTGAGGTGGAGGTTGCCCGGCGGCAAGTCGTCAAGCATGCGCCAGGGGTCACGCTGCCGCATGCTGGACACCATGGCGCTGCGGAGTCTATCGAGCGGAAACAGGGCCGGGCTCAGGAACGCGGAGCCGAAAGGCACCACCGTCCGGGCGCGCGCGGTACCGAGGCATGCATAGATCAGTTCGTTGATTTCGACAGGCTGCGAGCCTGACCGCGGCTGCGTGGCTTGCGGCTCCGGCAACGACGCACCGTTGGCGCGCGCGGCGACAAAGTAGCCCGACCTTGGCACGGCACGAACCAGTCCGCGGGACTCGAGCAGGTAGTAGGCCTGGAAGACCGTGCTCGGGCTCAAGCGGCGGGTGGCACAGGCCTGGCGCACGGAAGGCAGGCGATCCCCGGGGCGGAGCACGCCGGCAAGGATCTGATGCTCGAGCTCTCGGGCAAGCAGTTCGTACCTCGTAGAGGCTGCTTCAGGGCGGTTGGGCATGGTGTGGGCACCGCGCCTCGGTCGACTGCCGGCCGGGTTGGGTTGGGTTGGGTTGGGTGGTTTTATCAGATCGACGGTTGCAGAAGTCCCGTGTTGCCACGCTCAATGATTATTTGCGAAATTTGAACGCAAGGGTGGGTGTTGACCCATCGATCGAAGCATCACCGGCGCGGGCAGCTATCTTATTTAACATAATATACATTGTATTTTATTCGGGTCGGGGCTTTGGGGCGTCCGACGCAGCTCCATGACTCCGCCACTGCGACCGGCGGCGCGCGGCCACCGCTGCCACCATGCCGCAACCGATCAGATTCACAACGGAGATCGCAACGAAGAGCCCGTCACCCAGAACCAGCACGCCATAAGCGGTCGCGGTGCAGTTGGAAAGCACCCAGGACCCCCAAGTCAGCAGCGAGACGGAACGAGCACCTTCCTTGCAGCGCCACACCACCACGACCTGCGGAATGTAGGTGAAGACGCGTGTCGCGTTGGTCAGAAAGTACAGGCCGCCGATCAATGCAAACCAGACGCTGTCGGGGGTGACTGCGAGATGAAACAACATCGCTGGGTAATCCTTGGAGACGAGGCAGCGAACTCTAGGCACACGACCATTGCCCCGAAATGCCGCAAAGACGCTATGTCTTCGGTGTTACGCCAATCGTGCGGGCGCCGGCACACGCAGGAACACGCTGGTTCCGTCTGGCCCCCACAGCAGTTCGAGTCCGGCGCCGAGCTTTCGCGCACGGGCCTGCATGTTGCCGATACCCCGCCCGGCCTGCGCGCCCACCGGGGACCGATGACCGACGCCGTTGTCGACGATTTCGAGTTCGAGCGCGTCAGGCGTCTGGCGCAGGGTGACCTCCACCCTGCTCGCACGGGAATGCTTGAGCACATTGGTCAGCGCTTCCTGCGCGATACGCAACAGCTGCAGTGAGGCCTGCGGCGACAGCATTCCGGCATCATCGGCAACATCGATCGTCCAGTGCGGTCGGATACCGCCCTCTTCCAATTGCGCCTGCCACCGGAACAGGAAATTCCCGAGTGCGGTCTGGAAATCATGCGCGTCCGACGACAGCGCATCGAGCGCGATGCGCATGTCCGCAATGCATTCGCGCAGGACGCCGGCGATTTGTGCCTCGTTCATGTCCCCGCGCTCCACGCGCGACAGCGATGTGAAAAGGCGCGAGCCCAGGCCGTCGTGGATTTCGCGCATGATCGCCTGCCGCTCCTGCGATGCAGCATGCTGGCGCTGCAAACCGGCCATGCGGTCGTAGTTGGCCGCCAGGTGCTGCTCCCTGTCTGCGATGCGGCGTTCGAGGGTCAGATTCAGGTCTTCCAGTGAATCGTTGGTGCGGATGAAGCGCGCCGTCAGCAACGCTCCCATGCAGAGAAGCAGCAGATTGGCCCCGTGGTGCAGAACGAAGATGCGTTTTGCAGCCCACCCGGGCAAATAGGTCGCAAGAGGACCAACATCCCAGGACACCATGTAGTCGTGGATCCCGGCCAGGACGGCGACCACCAGTGCGGCTGGCATGACGGACGACTCGATCGTGCGCTGCTGCACGATCCCGCGAAAGGAAACGACCATGATGCCGAGGCCGATCGGAATCAACCCCATGGTCCACCATTGGTTGACGAAGGACTCGTGCTGTGGGCCCGCGACGAGCAGCCAGGCCGGCCCGGCAGCCCAGTAGGCCAGCAGACCGCGGCGGGCCCAGCGGTTCTCGATGGCCGAAAAGCGCAGGGCGAAGAGTGCCAGAACCACGATGAAGCCCCCTGTCGCGCCGAGGTACACCATCCGCCACAGATGCCAATGGTCCGATGGCATGCTCTCGATCACGAATGTCAGCGTGCGCAATCCCCAGAGTGCAGATGCGCAGCCGAACAGACCGTAGAGCACTTCGCTGCGCCGGCGCCACCAGATGAAAAGGACGATCGCTGCCATGAGCAGGCACACCACCGCCGTGATCTGCGGTGCTGTGCGGAGCCAGAACTGCCGACGGTCATAGCGGGCGAGGAGCTCAGGGAGAGGTGCGACGGACACCACGGGGAAGCGGCGGACCGTTCGGGCCGGCGCCGCTGCAACCCGGATGTCGAGTTTGTTTTCGCCTTCACGCAGCAGCCCCGGGGGGAGCGTGAAGAGGTGTGCACGCTCCCAACGCACCCGCAGCACATCGGTGCCCTCCTGCACCTCGCCGACC
The DNA here is from genome assembly GCA_004211245.1 of Variovorax sp. Classification (GTDB taxonomy): domain Bacteria; phylum Pseudomonadota; class Gammaproteobacteria; order Burkholderiales; family Burkholderiaceae_C; genus Variovorax. The sequence continues at coordinate 15,189 of SEGN01000004.1, read as the reverse complement.
CGGATGCCGTTGAGCCAGATCTGGCCGCCGTCGTACAGGTACGGCAAGTACACGGACCACGATTCACCGGGCCGCGTCGAGGCGGGCACCTCGAACTCCGCGCTGTACCAAGCCGGACCCAGGGGCCCGGCGCTGCTGTTCGCGCGGTCTGCATCCGGCAAGGCCACGCGGATGCCGGACGCGCGTTCGGACGGTGGCATGAGCGCGTCCGAGACGACCTTGCGCATGGTCGTCAGCTCGAGTGCGCCTGCGTTCTGCGGCAATGCCAGCAGCGCCAGGAGAAGCGCAGCCGCCTGGATGAAGACTGTCAGCGCGCCGGAGCGGATGTCGGTCGACCGGCACCGGCGCATTTCACAGCAGCCCCATCTGGCTGGCCTCGTAGACCGCTTCGGTACGGGAGTGGACTGCGAGCTTCCTGTAGATGTTCTTGATGTGCGACACGACCGTGTGCGGAGAGATCTGCAGCAGCTCCCCGATGGAGTCGAAGGTCAGGCCCTTTGCGGTGAGCCTGAGCAGTTCGGTCTCCCGAGACGTCAGCGGCGAACCCGGCTTGTCGAGCGGCGGCGCTTCGGTTTTCTGCTCCGGCCTGGAAGCGACGCGGAACTTGGCCAGGATCCTTCTGGCAATGCCCGGGCTGATCGGGGCACCGCCCGCCCGGAGTTCATGGATGCTGGTGACGATGCGTTCGGCCGAAGCGTCCTTGAGCAAATAGCCCGTCGCACCCGCTTCGATCGATTCGACCACATGCTCGTCGTCGCCGAACATCGTCACCACCAGGACATCGCATTCGGGAAGCGCCGCAGCCGCATGCCGGATCACCTGTGCGCCATGGATGTCCGGAAGGCCTAGATCGATCAGCAGGACGTCCGGACGATGCTGGTCCAGCGCGGCAATCCCGTTCTTGCCACTGGACACGGCCGCAACGAGTTCCAGCGCCGGATCCCGGGCAACTGCCACGGAAAAACGGCGCAGAAACTCGGGTTCGTCCTCAACGATCAGGATTCGTGTCGTCACGGGAATGCCAGTGCTGCCATGAACGCGGATTCTCACTGCGACCGCCGTCTGGCGCGATGCCGCGAACGCGCTATGTCGGCAATTGCCGGTCCGTGTCTGTAGCGCGTTCGCGGTACAGACGGGCCGAGTTCTCAGTCCTAGAGTTCTGCGTGGAATCTCGTGACTGAGACGGCCTCATGGCCATTCCATTTGCCGGCTCCCAGCAGTGGGAGCCGGCTTCTTTTTTTTTTGCTTTGCCGAGGCGATCGCCCGCATTCACCACTTGCCATCCTTCGGCACCTTTTTCTGCATCGCTGCACCGATCAGCGTGGCCGCGTCGCCGCGGTTTGCGCGACGGGCGAAATCCACGGCCGTCATGCCCTGCTCGTTCTTCATCATCGGGTCGGCGCCCTCGTCGAGCAGCAACTTCACGCTCTCTGCCGAGCCGTACATCGCGGCCATCATCAGCGGTGTGGTGCCGTTGGGTGACTGGGCGTCGATGAAGGCGTACTTGTCGAGCAGCAACTTCATGATCGTGAGCTGGCCGCTGCTGGCGGCGTAGTGCAAGGGCGCCCAACCTGTCTTGTTCACGTCGGCGTCGCGCGCGAGCAGCTTCACCACGACGTCCTGCTGGCCCTTGATGGCGGCGAGCATCAGCGGGCTTTCGTCCTTGCTGTTGCGGGCCTCCACATTGGTCTTCGGCGAATCCAGCAGCGCCTGGATCACCTTGGGCGACGGCTCGCGCAGTGCGATCAGCAACCCGGTCTGGTTGTTCTCGTCGCGCGTGTTGGGATCGAACCCGCGGGCGATCAAATCGCGTACCGCGCCGGCGTTGTCACCCCGCACCGCCCGAAAGAAGTCGTCGTAGGTTCCCGCGGCCGTGGCGCAAGAAACAAGAGTAAATACAAACAGATAGGCGATTCTTTTAATCAAATACTTCATGTGTTGACGGCACTGAAAAGGGTTTCGAAATTGCGGCTCGTGGCCTCGGCCACGGCCTCGAGGGGCATCCGCCGCAGCTCGGCGATCTGCTTCGCCACGAACGGCACATAGGAGGGGTTGTTGGTCTTGCCGCGGTACGGCACGGGTGCGAGGTAGGGACTGTCGGTCTCGATGAGCATGCGGTCCATGGGCACGAAAGCTGCCACGTCGCGCAGTTCCTGCGCTTTCTTGAAGGTCAGGATGCCGGAAAAGGAGATGTAGAAACCCAGATCGAGCGCGGCACGGGCCACGTCGGCCGTCTCCGTGAAGCAGTGGAATACGCCGCCGGCCGCCCGGCCGGCGCCGGTTTCGCCCTCCTCCTTCAGGATCGCGATCGTGTCGGCCGAAGCTTCGCGCGTGTGAATGACCAGCGGCTTGCGGGTCTGCTGGGCTGCACGAATGTGCACCCGGAACCGGTCGCGCTGCCATTCCATGTCGGCCACGCTGCGGCCGCCCTTGCGTTCTTCCATCTGGTAGTAGTCGAGGCCGGTCTCGCCGATGGCAACGACTTTGGGACGGGCTGCAAGGCGCACCAGGTCCTCGATACCGGGTTCGAGGATATCTTCGTTGTCCGGATGCACGCCGACGCTGGCCCAGAAGTTGTCGTAGCGGGCGGCGAGCGACTGCACCGCCTCGAATTCTTCCAGCCGGGTGCAGATGCACAGTGCACGGTCGACCTGTGCGGTGGCCATGGCGGCGCGTATCTGCGGGAGGTCGTCGATCAGCTCGGGAAACGTGAGATGGCAATGGGAGTCGGTGAACATCCCGCATTGTCGCCAACTCGGCAGACCCCCCTGTCGTGCGGGACGGGGGTCAGATGGTTTGCGTCGGGCGGTCGGAAGCGAGCGTGCTGCCGAGCGCTTCCTCGATGCGGGCCTTGAGTTGGCGGGACTTCTCGTCGGACGGGAAACGGATGCCGACGCCCGGGGCACGGTTGCCTGCGGCGCGCGCCGGCGTGATCCACGCGACCTTGCCGGCGACCGGATAGCGTTGCGGATCGTCCGGCAACGTCAGCAACACGTACACGTCGTCGCCCAGGCGGTACTCGCGCGAGGTGGGAATGAAGATGCCGCCCTCGGCGAACAACGGAATGTAGGCGGCGTAGAGCGCGCCCTTTTCCTTGATGGCCAGCTGGATCACGCTGGGCCGCGGCGCATTGGGGGCTTGGGGGGCGGTGGTGGTGTTCATTGGCGACGTGCCGCCGAGTGTAGGGTGGTTCGCGCTTCGCTCACAAGCGCCTCCAGCATCAGGCCCGCATTGAACGGATGTTCTGCGGTTTTTGCCGCATTTGCCAGCGACTTCGACCAGCGCGCCAGTGCGATGGTGCTCGGCGGCGCGGGCAGATCCCCCGCTTCGAAGAAGCGCGGCATGGCGCCCTGCCCGACCGCCATCAGGTCATGACAGAGCTTTTGCAGTGCATCGATGGCTTGCGGCGGGGCATGGTCGGCCAATGCAGCGACATCGCCCCGCGCCATCGCTTTCGGAAAGAGCCCCCATGCCTTGGGCGACCCGCCGCTGCGGGCCAGCCGCAACGCGCTGCTGGGACGGTCACCGCAAGCGCGCAGCAGAACATCCGCATCGGAGGCCGGCACCCCCTGCCCGACCAGCCATTCACGAGCCTGTTGCGAAGACGGCCACGGCAGCGTGAAGCCGATGCAGCGGCTGCGAATGGTCGGCAGCAGCTGCCATGCGGCCTCTGTGGCCAGCGCGAAGCGCACGTCGCCGGCCGGCTCCTCGAGTGTTTTCAGCAAGGCGTTGGCCGTGATCGCGTTCATCCGCTCGGCCGGGTACACCAGCACCACCTTGCCTCGGCCGCGCGCGCTGGTGCGCTGAGCAAACCCGACCGCCTCGCGCATCGCCTCGACGCGGATCTCCTTGCTGGCCTTGCGCTTCTTGTCGTCGATATCGGCCTGCGCCTTCTCGTCGAGCGGCCAGCCCAGTTCCATCATCGCGACCTCGGGCATGAGCACACACAGGTCGGCATGGGTTCGCACTTCGATGGCGTGGCAGCTGCCGCAATGGCCGCAAGCGCCCTGCGCTGTCGGCTCCTCGCACAGCCACGTCGCAGCCAGCGCGAGCGCGAGCTCGTACTGGCCCAGGCCGGATGCGCCCTGGAGCAGCCAGGCGTGGCCGCGCTGGCGCAACAGTTCGACCAGCGGCTGTTGCAGCCAGGGTGACAAGGGGTTCATGCCCACCCCCGCGCCGTGAGGACGTCCGCGACCTGCTGCCAGACCTGTTCACGGGTCTGGTTGGCGTCGATCCGCGCGAAACGCGGTGCCGCGGCACGGTCCGCATAGCCTTGCGCCACGCGCCGGAAAAACGCCAACGGTTGCGCTTCGAACTTGTCCGGCAGCCGTGCGCCGGCGAGTCGTTCGGCGGCGATCTCCGGCGGCAGGTCGAACCACAAGGTCAAGTCGGGCTGGAGCAAGGCCCGGCCATCCGCCGCCTGAACCCATTGCTCCAGCGTGGCCAGCACGCCCAGGTCGAAGCCACGGCCGGCGCCCTGGTAGGCAAAAGTGGCGTCGGTGAAGCGGTCGCAAAGTACCACGTCGCCGCGTGCAAGTGCCGGTGCGATCACCTGCAGCACATGCTCGCGGCGCGCCGCAAAAACGAGCAGCGACTCGGTCAACGCGTCCATCGGCTCGTTCAGCACGACCGTGCGCAGCGTCTCGCCCAGCGGCGTGCCGCCCGGCTCGCGGGTGCGCTGCACGGCGCGCCCTTGCGCGCGAAACACGGCCTCCAGTGCGTCGATGTGGCTGGACTTGCCAGCGCCGTCGATGCCTTCGAGCGTGAGGAACAGCCCTTTGCTCATGGTCGGTTGCGCTGGTAGCGGTTCACGGCGTTGTTGTGCTCGTCCAGCGAATTGCTGAACTGGCTGGTGCCGTCGCCGCGCGAGACGAAGTACAGCGACTTGCCCTGCGCGGGCTGCACCGCGGCCAGCAGCGCCGCCTTGCCCGGCATCGCGATCGGCGTCGGCGGCAGGCCGTTGCGGGTGTAGGTGTTCCAGGGCGTGTCGGTCTGCAGATCCTTCTTGCGCAGATTGCCGTCGAAGCGGGCCCCGAGCCCGTAGATCACGGTCGGATCGGTCTGCAGGGGCATGCCGACGCGCAGGCGATTCGTGAACACCGAGGCGATCTGGGCCCGGTCGTTCGCTTTGCCTGTCTCCTTCTCGACAATGCTCGCAAGAATCAGGGCCTCATCGGCCGATTTGAGCGGCAGATCGCCGCTTCGGGCCGCCCAGGCGGCCTCGAGCTTGCGGTCCATGGCCCGCATCGCCCGCTGCAGCAGGGCGATGTCGGTCGAGTTCTTGGAATAGGTATAGGTGTCGGGGAAGAAGCGACCTTCCGGATGCTGACCGGGCCGGCCCAGCTTTTCCATCAGCACCTCGTCGGTCAGTCCGACCGTTTCCGGCTTGAGCTGGTCGGCTTTGGCCAGGGCGGCGCGCACCTGCCGGATGTTCCAGCCTTCCACCAGGACCAGGCTGCGCGTGGCTTCCTCGCCGCGCACCAGCACGCTCAGAAGCGTGCGCGGTGTGATGCCGCGCTCCAGCTCGTAGCTGCCGGCGCGGATCTGCCGGTCCTGACCGGAAAAGCGGAACCACCAGTAGAGCAACTGTGGCTCGACCGCCGTGCCGCTGTCGGCCACGGCCTGCGCGATCGCGCGCGGCGTGCTGCCGGGTTCGATCGAAAGATCAACGCTGGGCGCAGCCAGCTTCAGCGGCTGATTCACCCACCACAGGCCGAACGCGCCTGCGCCAAGCGCGGTCAGCGAGGCGAGCAGGAACAGGGTGAGGAGAAAGCGGCGCACGATGGGGCAGTGAAACAGGTAGCCCTGCCAGCCGAGCGGAACAGGGCCGGCCATGATAATTCAGCGATGACTTCTGCCGTTCTTCAAGGTGTCACCCCTCCCCTTACCCACCTCGGGGTGATTCGCGCCGAAGGGCCCGATGCGGCCAGCTTCCTGCATGGCCAGCTGACGCAGGATTTCTCGCTGCTCGGTGCCGGCGAGGCGCGCCTTGCGGCGCTCTGCACCGCCAAGGGCCGGATGATCGCCAGCTTCATCGGCATCCGGCCCGTGCCCGACACGATCCTGCTGGTGTGCAGCCAGGACCTCTTGACCACGACACTGAAGCGGCTGTCCATGTTCGTTCTGCGCGCCAAGGTCAAGCTCACCGACGCGAGCCATGAATTCGTGCTTCATGGTGTGGCCGGCAGCGCGCTGACGGCCAACGGCTTCGACGCGGCTGCCGCGCCTGGGCAGCGCAGTGCCGTTGGCGACGCCAGCGTGGTGTCGCTGTATCCCGCCGACGGCATTCCGCGTGCCTTGTGGATCGCGCCGGTCGGCGGCACGGCACCGGCTGGCGCCGACCTCGCCCCTGCGCTCTGGCAATGGAGCGAAACGCGCAGCGGCATCGTGACGCTGACCGCACCCGTGGTCGAGGCCTTCGTGCCCCAGATGCTCAACTACGAGTCGGTCGGCGGCGTCAATTTCAAGAAGGGCTGCTACCCCGGCCAGGAGATCGTGGCGCGCAGCCAGTTCCGCGGCACGCTCAAGCGCCGCACGTACCTGACGACAGCGGACACTCCACTCGAGGCAGGCCAGGAAGTGTTTGCGGCGAATGATCCAGAGCAGCCGGTCGGCACCGTGGCGCAGGCCGCGCCCGGGCCGGACGGTCGTTGGGCTGCGCTGGTGTCGATGCAGACGGCTGCGCTCGATGCGGGCGGACTGCAGGCAGGCGGCACCGCGCTCACCGTCGAGCCGCTGCCGTACCCGCTGCTGGAAGACATCTAGTCGGCAGGCAGCGCGCGGCGCATCTCCTGGTGCGCGATCCCCGCCTCCTCGAATGGCTCGCCATGCGGCAGGTAGCCCAGCCGTGCATAGAACCGTTCGGCCGAGCGCTGCGCGTGCAGCATCACCGCCGTGTCGCCTCGCGCCGCTGCAGCACCCTCGAGCGCTCGCAGCACGGCTTCGCCGTGGCCACCGCCGCGCAAGGCGCGGTGCACCGCCATGCGGCCGATGCGCGCGAGGCCGGGTTCTTCACTCACCAGTCGGCCGGTGGCGATCACCTGCCCGAGCCTGTTGCGCGCGACGGCGTGAACCGCCGTGAGGTCGTGCGCGTCCCACTCGAGCTCGGCCGGAATGCGCTGCTCCTCGATGAAGACTGCGCGGCGCAACGCGCCGGCGCCCTCCCCGAGCGCACTCCAGTCGCCGGTCTCGACCGTGCGCAACGGTCCCTCGCCGGCTTCGTAGGCGGAGAAGATTTCCCGCAGCGCGGTGGGCACCGGCCGCGAGGTCTGGGTGGTTGGATCGGCGAACACGTAGACCAGTTCGCAGGTCACCAGCAGTTCGTCGCCACGGAACAGGCTGCCGTGGAACACGATGGACGAAGTGCCCACGCGCACGCACTTCATGGCCACGTCGAGCACGTCGTCGACGCGCGCGGAGGCGTTGAATTCGATGGTCGCCTTGCGCACGTAGAGGTCGCCTTGCAGGCTCGCCATCGCTTCCTCGTACGGCAGCGCGAGTGCGCGCCAATAGTCGGCGACGGCGGTATCGAAGTACATGAGGTAGTGCGCGTTGAACACGATCTTCTGCATGTCGACCTCGGCCCAGCGCACGCGCAGTCGGTGGAAGAAGCGGAATTCACTGCGGGTCATCGATGTCTCCAGGCGTTCTGACAAATTCAAGGATCAAAGGAGGCCGATTCTCCCCGACGCCACAATCGACGCGACAACAAAGGAGACAGATCGGATGCTGAAGAAACTGATTGCCGCGCTGGGCCTCGCGCTGCTCGCCACACTGGCCTACCTCGCCTTGTGGCCGGTGCCGATCGATCCGATCGCGTGGTCTGCACCGGCCAGTCCCGGCTACACCGGCGCCCATGCGGTGAACGACCGATTGGCCAGCCTCAACATGATCGACCTCGGACGCGAGGAAGGCCCCGAGCACATCGCCATCGGCCCCGACGGCAGGCTCTACACCACGGTGGCCAGCGGCAGCATCCTGCGCATGAACCCGGATGGCAGCGGACGTGAGGCGTTCGTGAACACCGGTGGTCGCGTGCTGGGCTTCGACTTCGACGCGCAAGGCAACCTGATTGCCGCCGATGCCTTGAAGGGGTTGCTGTCGATCAGTCCGGCGAAGCAGGTTCGCGTGCTCACGGACAAGGTCGAAGGGCAGCCGATCCGCTATGCCGATGGCGTTGTCGTGGCGCGCAGCGGCCGCATGTTCTTCAGCGATGCCTCGACACGATTCGCGCCGGCCGACTGGGGCGGCACCTTCGAGGCCAGCGTGCTCGACATCCTCGAACAGGCCGCGACCGGGCGGGTGCTCGAATACGACCCGGCCACCAAGGCCACGCGTGTCGTGGCACGCGGCCTCGCCTTCGCCAACGGCGTCGCTCTGAGCAGCGACGAGAAGCACCTGTTCGTCGCCGAAACCGGGAAGTACCGCATCTGGAAGATCGATGTCGAAGCACGCAGCCTCGACGTGGGCGCAGGCACCGGCGCGCAGGCCAGCGTGCTGCTCGACAACCTGCCGGGCTATCCCGACAACCTGATGCGCGGGATCGACGGAAAGATCTGGGCCGGCCTGGTGAAGCCGCGCAACCCGGCGATCGACAACATGGCCAGCAAGCCGTTTCTGCGCAGCGTGACATTGCGCCTGCCGCGTTCGCTGTGGCCGGTGCCGCAGGCCTACGGCCACGTCATCGCGTTCAGCGAGGACGGCCGTGTGGTGGTCGACCTGCAGGACGTGACGGGCGCCTACCCCGAGACCACCGGCGTCACTGAAACCCGCGACCGGTTGTACGTGCAGAGCCTGCACGCGAAAGGGCTGGGCTGGCTGAAGCGCTAACCGTGCAGCGCGCCGCGCAGCGCCCGCGCCGCGTCGGCCTGAGCCGTGACCGCCTCCGGTATCGCGCGGCCCATCTTGACGAACTCGTGAATCACGCCGCGGTAGATCTCGAGGTCGACCGGCACGCCGGCCGCGCGCAGCTTGTCGGCATAGGCGATGCCTTCGTCCACCACCGGATCGCATTCGGCCAATCCGATCCACGCCGGTGCCACGCCCTCGACATCGTCCGCGTTGAGCGGTGCGAAGCGCCAGTCGTCGCGGTCCGCCTCGCTGCGCAGATAGCCCGCGAAGAAATAGTCGATCAGTGCCCTCGTCAGCAGCGGGCCGTCGGCGAAGCGTTGGTGCGAATCGGTGTCCTGGTGCGCTGCCATGCCGGGATAGAAAAGCATTTGAAGCGCGACCGGCAGGCCGATGTCGCGCGCCATGATCGCGCTGCTGGCCGCCAGCGTGCCGCCGGCGCTGTCGCCGCCCAGCGCGAGCCGGGCACCGTCCACTTGCCACTGGCTGGCGCCCTGCCCTGCGATGAACTGCACCGCATCCCAGGCGTCGTCGGAGGCGGTCGGAAACTTGTGGGCCGGCGCCAGCCGATAGTCGACCGAGACCACCGCGCAGCCGGCGTCGCGGCTCAGCACGCGGCACAGGGTGTCGTGCGTGCGGACACTGCCGACGGTGAAGCCGCCGCCGTGAAAATAGACGAGCACCGGCAGCAGGTCATGCGACGGCGCGTAGAGCCGTACCGGAATCGCGAAGCCGTCGCGGGCGGCGATGCGCAGGTCTTCGACGCGCGCCAGCCCGGGCTTCGGCACCTCCAGCACCCCGGCCCCTTTCTCGTACGCCGCGCGAGCCTCTTCCGCGGTGAGCGCGTTCAAGGGAAGTTGGCCGGCGCGCGCCATGCGCTCCACCACGCCGGCCATCCGCGCGGTGAGCTGTGGCGTCCGCCCTCTCACCTGAAGGCCACGACCGCCCGTTGCGCGCCGGACCGGCCGTCGCCGGTGGTCGGCAACGTCGTGCCCGGCTTCGGCGGGATGAGCGGCGAGGCAAGGGTATGTTTCAGTTTCACGCAGGCGTCCCGTTTGTTAGATTGAGCGGCCCGCATCGTACCGTCCCGAAATCGTCCTGACAGCCCATGGCCCTCATCCAGTACCTCACCCAGATCCAGTTCGAATTCGGCGCGATCAAGCTGCTCGCGGCCGAATGCGCGCGCATCGGCATCCAGCGGCCGATGATCGTCACCGATGCCGGTGTGCGCGCAGCCGGCATCCTGCAAAAGGCGCTCGATGCGCTGGGCGACCTGCAGGTGGCGGTGTTCGACCAGACGCCCTCCAATCCCACCGAGGCGGCGGTGCGTGCGGCGGTCGAGCTCTATCGCAACCAGCGTTGCGACGGGCTCATTGCGGTGGGGGGCGGCTCGGCCATCGATTGCGCCAAGGGCGTGGCCATCGCCGCCACGCACGAAGGCCCGCTCACCACGTACGCCACCATCGAGGGTGGCTCCCCGAAGATCACCGAAGCGGTAGCGCCACTGATCGCCGTGCCCACCACGAGCGGCACCGGCAGCGAGGTGGCTCGCGGCGCGATCATCATCGTGGACGATCACCGCAAGCTCGGCTTCCACAGCTGGTTCCTGATGCCGAAGGCCGCAATCTGCGACCCCGAACTCACGCTCGGCCTGCCGCCGAAGCTCACCGCCGCCACCGGCATGGATGCCATCGCGCATTGCATGGAGACCTTCATGTCGGCTGCTTTCAATCCGCCGGCCGACGGCATCGGGCTCGACGGGCTGGAGCGCGCCTGGCTGCACATCGAACGCGCCACCCATGACGGCACCGACCGCGAGGCGCGCCTGAACCTCATGAGCGCCTCGATGCAGGGCGCGATGGCGTTCCAGAAGGGCCTGGGCTGCGTACACAGCCTGAGTCACAGCCTGGGCGGGGTCGACCCGCGGCTGCACCACGGCACGCTCAACGCCCTCTTCCTGCCTGCGGTGATCCACTTCAACGCCGGCGCCGAGTCGGTGCAGAAGGACCAGCGGCTGCAGCGCATGGCGCAGGCGATGCACCTCGACTCGGCCGGTGACCTCGGCGACGCCATTCGCGACATGAGCGCGCGGCTCGGCCTGCCCGCGGGCCTGGCCGAGGTCGGCGTGACCGGCGCGTTGTTCGAGAAGGTGATCGACGGCGCCATGGCCGACCATTGCCACAAGACCAACCCGCGCCTGGCGACGCGGGACGACTACCGGCAGATGCTCGAAGCGTCGATGTAGGGCCGATCCCGCGCGTCAGCCAGCCAGCATCCGCTGGAGTTCGCCGCTGGCGATCAGCTTCTTCAGATCGTCCGCACCGCCGACCAGCACGCCACGCACGAACACCATCGGCAGGGTCGGCCAGCCCGTCCACATCTTGAGTGCATTGCGCGGCCGCCACATCGACAGGTAGCTGCCGTATTGAAGGTAGTGGTGCGGCACCTTCGCCGTGTCGAGCATTTTCCTGGCGCGCTTTGGATGGGGATTGATGCCCATGCCGACCACCACGACCGCGTGGGCGGCGATGGCGGCCTGCACCTCGCGCACGATCGACTGCTGGTGGTTGGCGATCTTGTCGCGGATCGTGGGGTGAATTTGCGCTTCGGCAAGAATCTGACGGGACATTCGAGGCTTTCTCATTTGACTTGCTGCTTGCCGAGCTTGCGTGCCAGCGTGCGCCGGTGCATGCCGAGCCGGCGGGCCGTTTCGGAAATGTTGAAGCCGGTCTCGGCCAGCGTTTCGTGGATGCGCTCCCATTCGAGCGTCTTGATCGACGACGAGCGGTTCGTCAGCTCCACCTCCACGCTGCCGCCCGCGCGGCCGAAGGCAGCCTCGATGTCGTCGGTGTTGGACGGCTTCGCCAGGTAGTGGCAGGCGCCGAGCTTGATCGCTTCCACCGCGGTGGCGATGCTCGCGAAACCGGTCAGCACCACGATCAGCATGGCAGGGTTGTGCGCGTGCAGCGCCTGCACGCAGGCCAGCCCCGAGGCCTGGCCGTTGAGCTTGAGATCGACCACGGCATAGCCTGGCGATTGCGAGGTCAAAAGGTTTTGCACTTGCTCGAGGCTGGCCGCGAGGCTCACCGCGTAGTCTCGCCGCTCGAAGGAGCGGCCCAGCGTGCGTGCGAACGCCGCGTCGTCCTCGACGATCAGCAGCCTGCGTTCAGTCTCCATGCACCCTCTCCTCTTCCAGCGTGATGGCCGCCAGTGGCAACGCAATGGTCACTTCCGCGCCGCCTTCGGGGCGGTTGGCGGCGGTGACCGTGCCGCCGACCGTTCGCGCCACGTTGACCACCAGAAACAGCCCCAGTCCACCGCCGGGGCGCCCTTTGCTGGACTGATAGGGCTTGCCGAACTGCGCGAGCATCGCGGGCGCGAAACCCGGGCCATGGTCGGTGACGGCCAGTGTCAGGGTCTCGTGGTCGCGCGACACTTCCAGGGCAAGCCCCTGTGGCGACGCTTCGAGCGCATTGTCGAGCACGTTGGAGATCATCTGCTGCAGCGCCGCGTCGGACACCATCGGCACATCCTGTCCGAAACGGTTGTCGTAGCGCAGCCGTGCGGACGGCCGGGTCACGCGCCAGTTTTGCACCAGGTCGTCGAGAAAGGTGCGCACGGTGGTTCTGACCGATGCCTCGCCGCGCGCCTCGCCGGCCGAAAGAAGAATGCCGCTCACGATCGCCTTGCAGCGCTGCACCTGCGCCTGCATCACGCCGATCTCCTGCACGAGTTCGGCGTCCGCCTTGAACGCCGGCATGCGGCGCCAGTCGCCCAGGATCACGGCGAGCGTGGCCAGTGGCGTGCCGAGTTCGTGCGCAGCGCCCGAGGCCAGCAGGCCCATGCGCACGATGTGCTCCTCTTCGGCGGCGCGCTGACGCAAGCCGGCCAGCCGCGCGTCGCGCTCGCGCAGGTTGCGCCCGATGCGCGTGATGAAGATCACCAGCAAAACCGCATTGATCACGAAGCAGACCAGCAGGCCCTGGACGTAGCGGCTGACCAATCCGTCGGCGAGGTCCAGCGGCAAGGCGAGCGGCCGACCGAACAGTGCCAGCCCGGCGAAGCAGGCGGTGGTCACCGCCACGATGATCCAGGTCGACCCCACTTCGAGCAGTATCGCGCCCAGGATGATCTGCAGCAGGTAGAAAAACACGAACGGGTTGGTCACGCCGCCGCTCAGGTACAGCTGCGCGGTGAGCATGCCGACGTCGACCAGCGAGGCCATGAGGAGCTCGCCGTTGGTCACTTCCCGATAGCGATGCCAGCGCATGAGACTGGCGCCGTTGAACGCCACGAGGCAGCCCAGAACCGCCAGCATCTGGTCGATCGGCAATGGAATGCCGAAGCCGTAGTACACGACCCCGATCGTCAGCACCTGACCGACCGCCGCGATCCAGCGCAGCTGGATCAACTGCTGCATGTTCTTGAAGCCGGTGGCGTCGTTGCGCGTGGCGGTGCTGTCCATCCCGGCTATCTTGCCCGGTTGCCGCGCAGCACGTACACCGCGGCGCCGGCCACCATCAGCGCCAGCGCATACCAGGTCAGCGCGTAGACCAGATGGTTGTTGTGGAATGCGATCACCGTCAGGCCGCCGACCGGCCAGGCGCGCGGCGTGCCGGCCGGCGCAGCTTGCGCATCGATGAAATACCCGGCCACGGGCGCGAGCCCCCGCGCTGCTGCGATGGCCTGCACATCGCGCGAAAACCAGCGCTCCCCGGCCGGGTCGTTCTCGCGCAGGAAACCGCCGCCGGGTTCGGTCAGGCGAAGCAAGCCTGCGACGACCGTCGTTCCTTGCGGCGCATTGGCGATCCGGGTCGCGGGATCGCGCGCCTGGGGCGGTACGAAGCCGCGGTTGACCAGCACGATGCTGCCATCGGGCCGCTGCAGCGGCGTCAACACCCAGAACCCGCTGCCGAGGTCGGTCACGGCCTGCACCAGCGTCTCGCGTTCGTGAAGAAAGTTGCCTGCGACCCGCACATGCCGGTATTCGTCATCTTTCGAGACGGGCTGCGCAGCGCCGGGTGCCTCGACGGCGGCGGCATGAACGCGTGCATCGACGCGGGCCATCAAATCGAGCTTCCAGGCCCGGCGTTCGACCTGCCACGTGCCGAGCGCCACCAACGCCATGAAGGTCAGCAGCGCGGCAGCGGCGAACGCGATCCGCCTCAAGGCATTTTCTTCATGTCGTGGGCCGACGCGGGCATCATGTTGTTGTTGAGGTGGTACATCACCCAGATCGAGCCGCTCAGCGTGATGACGACCAGCACCAGCGTGAACACCAGCGCCAGCATCGACCAGCCGCCTTCGGCCTTGGTGTTCATGTGCAGGAAGTAGATCATGTGCACCACGATCTGGACCACCGCGAAGGCCAGCACCACCAGCGCGGTGGTGCTCGACTTGTCGAACACCTTGGCCATCACGATCCAGAACGGAATGGCCGTGAGGATCACCGACAGCACGAAGCCGGTCATGTAGCCCTTGAAGGTGCTGTGCGGGCCGTCGTCGTGCGTGTGATCGTCGTGGCCGGTTTCGGTGTGGGCGCTCATGGCAGGGATCCCATCAAGTAGACGAAAGTGAAGACGCCGATCCAGACCACGTCCAGAAAGTGCCAGAACATCGACAGGCACAGCAGGCGGCGCTTGTTCTCAGGAATGAGCCCGCCGCGGCCGACCTGCACCATCAGCGTGACCAGCCAGATGATGCCGAAGGTGACGTGCAGGCCGTGCGTGCCGACCAGCGTGAAGAAGGCCGACAGGAAAGCGCTGCGCTGCGGGCCGGCGCCTTCATGGATCAGGTGCGCGAATTCGTAGAGTTCGAGGCCGAGGAAGGCCAGCCCGAACAGGCCGGTGATGCCCAGCCACACCAGCATCGGACGCAGCCTGTTCTTCTGCATCTCCAGCATCGCGAAGCCATAGGTGATCGACGAGAACAGTAGCATCGAGGTATTGATGGCCACCAGCGGCAGATCGAACAGGTCCGCGCCCGAGGGCCCGGCCGCATAGCTGCGGCCCAGGACCGCGTAGACCGCGAACAGCACCGCGAAGATGAGGCAGTCGCTCATCAGGTAGAGCCAGAAGCCGAGCAGCGTGCCGTTCTCGGCATGGTGCTCGCCGGGCACCCAGAAGCGCAGGTTGTCGGGCGTGTCGACGCTTTCCGCCGTCCCGTTGGTGATCGCGGCGCTCATGCGGTGGCTCCCAGCAGGCGCGTGCGCTCGCCCTCGACCCGCACGACTTCGTCGGCATCGATGTGGTAGTCGCGCTTGTAGTTGAAGGTGTGAACGATCGCGGTGACGACCAGCGCCACGATGGAAAGCACCGCCAGCGGCCACATGTGCCAGATCGC
>SEGN01000612.1 GCA_004211245.1 Variovorax sp. | reverse complement strand
AAGGACAGGCGCATCGCGGCGGCCGGCGCGCTGGCCGAGAGCAAGAGTCCCGACACCAAGCTGCTGCTGAACGAACGGCTCAGCGAGGAGACCGAGGCCGACGTCAAGGCCGCCCTGCAGAAGGCCATCGCCAGCATCGACGGCGCGCTGGTCTGGGGCGACCGCATCAACGCCATCTTCAGCGGCGTGAGCCTCGGGTCGGTGCTGCTGCTGGCCGCGCTGGGGCTGGCCATCACCTACGGGCTGATGGGCGTGATCAACATGGCGCACGGCGAACTCATGATGATCGGCGCCTACGCCACCTATGTGATGCAGGGCGTGTTCCAGCGCTTCTTTCCGGAGTCGATGTTCGGCTGGTATCTCGTCGCGGCGATCCCGGTCGCCTTTCTCACGTCGGCGCTGGTCGGCGCAATCCTGGAACGGGGCGTGATCCGCTTCCTCTACGGCCGGCCGCTCGAAACGCTGCTTGCCACCTGGGGCATCAGCCTCATGCTGCAGCAACTGGTGCGCTCGATCTTCGGTGCGCAGAACGTGGGCGTGGAGAACCCGGGCTGGATGAGCGGCGGCTTCACCATGCTGAGCAACGTCACGCTGCCTTGGAACCGCATCTGCATCATCGTCTTTGCGGTGCTGGTGCTGATGGCGATGGGCTGGCTCATCGGGCGCACGCGGCTCGGCCTGTTCGTTCGCGGCGTCACGCAGAACCGGCCGATCGCCTCCTGCATGGGCGTCAATACGGCCCGCATCGACACCTACGCGTTCGCGCTGGGTTCGGGCATCGCGGGGCTGGCCGGCTGCGCCCTCAGCCAGATCGGCAACGTCGGCCCCGACCTGGGCCAGAGCTACATCGTCGACTCGTTCATGGTGGTCGTGATGGGCGGCGTCGGGCAGCTCGCCGGCACCGTCTACGCCGCGATGGGTCTGGGCATCCTCAACAAGTTCATCGAAGGCTGGGCCGGCGCGGTGCTCGCGAAGATCGCCGTGCTCGTCTTCATCATCATCTTCATCCAGAAGCGCCCGCAAGGCATCTTCGCGATGAAGGGCCGGAGTGCAGAAGCATGAGCAGCAGCAAGGTCATCCTTCCTTCCAGGGGCCCGCTGCTGAGCGGCAAGGGCTGGACGGCGTTCTTCGTGGCGCTGATCGTGCTGTGCGCGCTGGCGCCGATGCTCAACCTCCTGGTGCCACGCGACAGCATGTTCTACATGAGCGACTACGCGGTGGCACTGGTCGGCAAGATCATGTGCTACGCGATCTGCGCGCTGGCCATGGACCTGATCTGGGGGTACACCGGCATCCTGTCGCTCGGGCACGGCATGTTCTTCGCGCTCGGCGGCTACATGATGGGCATGTACCT
>SEGN01000611.1 GCA_004211245.1 Variovorax sp. | reverse complement strand
AGCACGCCGCGCGCCAGCAGGTACTCGACCCAGAGCACCTCGCTGTCGCCGCTGAGCAAGGTGTTGTCGAGGTCGAACAGCGCCAGAACGCTCATCGCCCCGGCGCCCTCCAGCGCTGCGTGCGCCGGTCCACCCACTTGCCAAGCCCCATGTAGAGCAAGGTGACCACGGCCGAGGTGGCGGCGATCAGCACGGCCATGGCCGCGGCCGGGCCCGTGTCGCCGGCTTCGTCGAGGTTCAGGATGGCAACCGATGCGAGCTTGGTGTCCGGGGAGTAGAGGAACACCACGGCCGAGATCGTGGTCATGGCGTTGATGAAGAAGTAGCGCGACACGTCCAGCAAGGTCGGCAGGCAGATCGGCAGCGTGACGCGCCAGAAGGTCTTGTAGAACGGTACCTTGAGCGACGCCGACACGGCCTCGAATTCCGCGTCGATGGACTTGAGCGCCGTCACCATCGTGAGATGGCCGGTCGTGTAGAAGTGGATGATCGTACAGAGCACCAGCAACGGCAGCGTCTGGTACATCACGTTCAGCGGGTTGGCCGGCGCATTGAAGAAGAAGATGTAGCCCAGGCCCAGCACCAGCCCCGGGACGGCCATCGGCAGCATCGCCATGAGGCGCACCAGCGGACGCGCCCAGTCGAAACCGCGCGTCTTCTCGAGCAGGTAGGCGCCGATGAAAACGACGACCGTGCCGATCACTGCGGTGCAGGCCGCCAGCTTCAGGCTGTTGAGCATGGCGTCGCCGAGTTCGGCGTCGACCAGGCCCGAAACGTAGTGGTTGAAGCTCGGTGCGAGGTTGTAGGGCCAGAGCGTCGCGAACGAGGCGAACACGGCCATGAAGAACATCGCGAGCATCAGCGCCACGATGACCACGCAGTAGGCCGTCATTGCCGCGTCGAAACCCCTGGCAGGCCTGGGCACCAGCGCCACCGCGCGGGCCGTGAGCGTCGCGGTCTGCCTGCGCTGCACGAGGTAGTCGACACCGAAGGTCAGCACCGCCGGCGCCAGCAGCAACAGCGCCACGACGGCGCCGCGCTGGAAATCCTGCTGGCCGATCACGAGCTTGAACACGTCGGTGGCCAGCACGTTGAAATTGCCGCCCACCACCTTGGGGATTCCGAAGTCGGTGATGACCAGCGTGAAGCACACCATCGCAGCCGAGATCAGGCCGTACTTGGCGCCCGGCAAGGTGATGGTGAAGAACCTGCGCAGGGTGCCGGTGCCGAGCGCATCGGCGGCCTCGTACAGGCGCGCGTCGGCCAGCGTGAGCGCGGTCACGAGGATCATCAGCACATGGGGAAACGCCGCGAAGCATTCGGCCAGCACGATGCCCGGTGCGCCGTAGATGCC
>SEGN01000610.1 GCA_004211245.1 Variovorax sp. | reverse complement strand
AGGATGCCGAGGAAGGTGCCGACCAGCGCCGAGCCGATCATCGCGCCCAGCACGGCCGGCGGCTGGCCGACCGAGCCCATGGTGTTCACCACGCCGAGCACGGCCGCCACGATGCCGAAGGCCGGCAGTCCGCCGGCGAGTCGCGCGATGGCGGCCACGGGCGCATGTTCTTCCTGGTGGTGCGTCTCGATCTCGCTGTCCATCAGCGCCTCGATCTCGTGGGCGTTGAGGTTGCCCGACACCATCATGCGCAGGTAGTCGGTGGTGAACTCGACCACGTGGTGGTCCTTCCCGACGGTGGCGTACTTCTGGAAGATCGCCGAGTCCTGCGGGGCTTCGACATCCTTCTCGATCGACATCAGCCCGTCCTTGCGCGCCTTCTGCAGGATGTCGTAGAGCAGCGCCATCAGTTCCATGTAGCGCGCCTTGGTGTACTTGGAACCCTTGAAGGCCTTGGGCACGGCCTTCAGCGTGGCCTTCAGCACCTTGGGCTGGTTGTTCACGATGAAGGCGCCGATGGCGCCGCCGCCGATGACCATCATCTCGATGGGCAGCGCGTGCAGCACGACGCCGATGTTGCCGCCGTGGATGATGTAGCCGCCGAAGATGCAGCCCAGCGCGACGAGGTAACCGATGATGACGAACATGGGGCAGTGATCAGTTCAAGGGCAGTGGGGCGCGGCAGCAGGCAGTGCACCACGCATGCCACGATTGGGCACCGGCACGGCTTGTCGCGCTCCATGGAAAAGGGCCCGTTCGAGGGCCCTTATCGCGTCTTTGACCGGCATGGCCGTCTGCAGAATTCACTGCAAATGAATACCACCCGCCGCCGCACCCTTGCCTGCCCGCGCCGGCGGCACGCACAGGCCGCAGACGTAGTGCTTCGCGTTCTCGTAGGGCTCGGTGACGAAGTGGCCGCCGCATCGGGAGCAGGTCGTCATGGCGAGCATGTTGTTCTCCATGAAGCGCACCAGGCGCCAGGCCCGCGTGATCGACAGCTGGGGCTCCAGCTCGCAGGAGCTGATCTGTTCGGTGTAGAGCTGATAGGCCTTGATGAGCACGTCGACCGGCTCCAGGTCGCTGGTCTTGGACAGGTAGCTGTGGATGTTCTGGAACAGCGAGGCGTGGATGTTCGGCTGCCATGTCAGGAACCAGTCGGTCGAGAACGGCAACTGGCCTTTGGAAGGCGACTTGCCGGCCACCTCCTTGTAGAGGCGCAGCAGCCGTTCGTAGGAAAGTTCGGTTTCGCTCTCGAGCACCTGCAGGCGGGCGCCGAGCCCGATCAGGCTGACGGCGCGGCCGATCTGCCGCGAATCGCCGAGAACGCTTTTGGATGTGGCCATGACAGTCGCTCGCT
>SEGN01000164.1 GCA_004211245.1 Variovorax sp. | reverse complement strand
GCGACCGAGTACCTGAGCTGGTCGCGCAGCTCGCGCAGGCGCCGCTTGGCGTTGCTGTAGGCCTCGGGCCGGTCCGGGTCGGCATAGACGATCAGGTAGAGCTTGCCCGAAAGGTTGTCGATGACGGCCAGTTCCTCGCACTGCAGCAGCATGATGTCGGGGCAGTCGAGCGTGTCGGGTGGGCAGGTGTTCTCCAGCTTCTTCTCGATGTAGCGCACCGCGTCGTAGCCGAAGTAGCCGGCCAGGCCGCCGCAGAAGCGCGGCAGGCCGGGCCGCAGCGCCACCTTGAAGCGCTTCTGGTACGCCTCGATGAAATCGAGCGGGTTGCCCTCGGCGGTCTCCACCACGACACCGTCGGTCACGACCTCGGTGCGGGCCGCAGCGCCGAAGCCGCTGGCGCGCAGCAGCGTGCGCGCCGGCAGGCCGATGAAGGAATAGCGCCCGAAGCGCTCGCCGCCGACGACGGATTCGAGCAGGAAGCTGTACTTGCCGCCGTCCTTGCTGTGCGCGAGTTTCAGATAGAGGGATAGCGGGGTTTCGAGGTCGGCAAAGGCCTCGACCATCAGCGGGATGCGGTTGTAGCCCTGCGCGCTGAGGCTCTTGAATTCGAGTTCGGTGATCACGGGGTCATCTCTGTCGTCTGCCGGCCGGCGTGGGATGGGCCGGCGGCGTTTCATTCACGGGGTGGTTCGGATGTCAGGGAATCCGGAACCGCGGGCGCACGGCGCGCGCCGTGCTGTCAAACAGGTTGCGACGATGGCCGACGCCAAAGCCAGGCTCCCCGGCGGCCTTGCCCTGTCTGGATGACGTGGTGAATGAACATGGAGCGGCGAGTTTAGCCGAGCGCCTCGAGCGAGTCGACAAAGCCGTCGGCATCGACGGAATCGACCGGCTCGCCGTGGTTGTAGCCGTAGCGCACCAGCACCACGGGGCACCCGGCGGCGCGTGCCGCGCGCGCATCGTTGCTCGAGTCGCCGATCATCAGCGTTCGGGCCGGATCGGTGCCGAGGGCTTCGCAGGTCTTGCGCAGGGGCAGCGGGTCGGGTTTCTTGCGCTCGAACGCGTCGCCGCCGAACGTGAACGCGAAGAATCCGTCCAGGCCCTTGGCTGCAAGCAGCGACCTTGCGAAGGCCGTCGGCTTGTTGGTGAGGCAGGCCATCTTCAGCCGATGCGTGCGCAGCGCTTGCAGCCCGCCGACCACCCCCGGATAGACCGCCGAATGGCGCCCGTTGATCTCGCGGTAGTGGTGTTGGTAGCGCGCCCAGGCGCGGTCGAAGCCGTGCTGCGCGGGCGCCTGCACATGGGCCAGCACCGAAAGGATCAGGTGCTCGGAGCCCTTGCCCACCATCCGTCCGACGGTGTCGGCGTCAACCGGCGGCAGCGCGAGGTCCTTCAGCATCAGGTTCAGCGCCACGACGAAGTCGCCGAGCGTGTCGACCATGGTGCCGTCGAGGTCGACGATGGCGGCGTCGAAGCGGGAGAGATCAAGCGTCATGCCCGGCAGCATATCGCCCGCCGGTGCGCGCCTTCAGCTCTGGGTTTCCGTCAGCGTCTGCGCTGCCACCACCGCCTCGGTGCGGTTGCGCACGTTGAGCGCGCGGAAAATCGCGGCCAGATGGATCTTGACGGTGCCTTCGCTGATGCCGAGCGCCCGCCCGATGAGCTTGTTGGGCTTGCCTTGCGACAGCAGTTGCAGCACTTCGACCTGGCGCTCGGTCAGCACGTTGCGCAGATGCTCGAGCGTGTGCGCGCCCGACGCACGCGTCGCCGTGTTGTCGGCCGCGGCTGCCGCCACGCCGGCCACGATGCCCGGCGGCACGGCCGACAACATCATCGGCGGCACATAGACGCCGCCGGCCAGCACCAGGCGCACCGCGGAGATCATGACTTCGGGGGAATAGGCCTTGGGAATGAAGCCCAGCACGCCCAGTTCCAGCGCGCTGCGCATGATGGCCGGGTCTTCGTAGCCCGACAGCACGATGACCGGCACGGCGGGATGACGGCGCCGGATCTCTTCGATGTGGGCCTGCCCCTCTGCACCGGGCATGTTGAGGTCGATGACGGCCAGGTCGAGGTCGTCGCTGGCGCCTGCCAGCAGTTCGTCGACGCTCATCGCCAGAATGAACTGGATGCCGGGCTCGATCTCGGCCAGCTTGGTCTTGACCGCTTCAATGACGAGCCGGTGATCGTCGGCGATCAGTATTTTCATGGCGCACCCCGGCTGCAATTGTTAACTCAAGTCTGAAGATAACGGTGAACGTGCTGCACGGCAAGACGCCGCGGCCGCCCGAACGGCATAGTCCCCAAGGGATATGGTGCGCCCGCAGTGCGGTTGAAAGAATTCCCCGCACTTCTACATGGACCTCGAGCATGTGCCATCGATACCGGCGCAACCCATCCGTTCCAGGCCGCGAAGCATAGCCGCGAGCAGACATGCCCCGGCTGCTCGACTTCTTCCGTCCCGTGTTCCTGCTCGGTCTCGAACTGGATGTCGCCATCCGGCAGGACCAGGCGCGCGCACAGCAGCCCGTTTCCGAAATGCAGCAGGAAGCGCTGGCGCTGCTCGAGCAGGGTCGCCGGGAGGCCATGGCCGCCGGCTACCCTCCCGAGCCGCTCGAGTCCGCGTCGTTCGCACTGGTGGCGTGGCTCGACGAAATCCTCGCGCGCGCGCCGTCCTGGAGTGCGCGCGCCACGTCGCTGCAGGTGCAGCGCTTCAACTCCAACAACGCGCACAGCGAGTTCTTCCACCACCTGTCGGCGCTGCAGGCAGAGGACGGTGAACTGCGCGAAATCTACTGGCTCGCTTTGGCGCACGGGTTCACCGGCCAGTACTACTTCGAGACCGGCGACAGCGGCGAACTCGGCAAGCTGAAGGCCATGCACGCGCGGCAATTGCCCCTGCCGCCGCTCGACCTCGCCACGCTGGCACGCGACCATCTCACCCCGCAGCCCTATGCGGCAGCGGTGCCGGCCGGGCCGCGCGAACCCGAGCGGCGCGAGCGCTCGATGTTGCGTGCGGGGGGCGCGCTCGCGCTGCTGCTGCCGCTGCTCGGCATGCTCTGGTGGCTGCTCGCCGGTTCGCGCGACACGCCTTCGACGCTCGCGCAGCAGGTCAACCAGCGCCTTCAGACCTACACCTGCGCGGATCTGTCGGCTTCCGTCTCGGCCGCCGGTGCCGCCGAGGTGCGGGGCTTCGTCGCATCGCCGGAGGACATCCAGCGTGTGCGCAGCGAGATCTCGGCGCTGCCGGGCGTGAAGTCGACCGATGTCGATCTGGCATTGAGGGTCTGGCCGCATTGCGAGGTGGTCGCCATGCTGAAGCCGTATCAGGCGCGCAACCGTGCCAGGCAATACGGCCTTGGACTGCAGGTGCAGGGCGCTCGCGACGGTCGCCTGCGCGAAGGCGATCTGGTGCTGGTGCAGGTCACGCAGCCGGGGTTCGACGGCCACCTGTGGGTCGACTACTACACAGCCGACGGCTCGGTGCTGCACTTCAACGCAGGCCGCCAATCGCGTCGGCTCGCAGCCCGCGAGCGCATCGAACTTGGCCATGACATCCCCTCCAGCTGGCTGGTCAGCCCGCCGTTCGGCACCGTGCTGGTGACGGCGCTCGCCTCGCCGCTTCCGTTCAGCGACAACGTGGACCGCCCGCCGTTCGAGCTGGCTTCCGACTACCTGTTGCGGCTGCGTGAATCGCTGTCGGCCAACAAGGATCCGGACCGCCTGGTCGCCGAGTTCGAATTTTTCGCGACCGCAGAACGTTAGCGATGGATACCCTGCCCGCCCTCCCGCTGCGCCTCTGGTGGCTGACACTGCTCTGTGCCGCGGCTTTCGCGCTGCTCTGGTGGCTGACGCTGGGCCGGCGGCGCATTCGGCGGCGGCGCGCCCTGCTGCAGCGGCTGGCCGACCTCGGCAATGGCCCGGCGCCGATTCCGACCGCCGCGATACCTGCCCTGCCGAACGTGGCCGATCCGTTCCAGGGCCGGTGGCTGTTGATGGGCGACACGGCGGCCAACCTGCGGGGCCTGCTCGAAGCGGGCGACGCCACGCTGCTGACCGACGCCGGTGCCGATGCGATCTGGCAGGTCTGGACGCGACCGGGCCTCACGCTGGTGGCCCTGAACCCGTCCGTGGTCGAGGACGCACAGGGCACCGCCATGCGCAGCCTCTGGCTGCGCGGACTCATGGCGCTGGCGCAACATTGCCCGGCCTTGCCGCTCAATGGCGTCGTGGTCTGCGTGGACGCGGGAACGCTTGCGCATTCCACATCGACGGCGTTGGGCCTGCTGACGGCCGAAGCCGCCGAGCTGTTGCAGTTGCAGCTGCCGGTCCAGGTGGTCGTGACGGGGCTGGAGCGCTGGCCGGGCCACGCCGAAGTCTGCGCGGGCCTGCCGCCAGCCGCGCTGGAGCAGGTTCTTGGCCATCGGCTGCCCCCGGAGAATGCGACCGCCGGCAGTGCCGGTGAGCAGCTGGATGCGCTGTTCGCACCGCTCTCGCAACGTCTGCAGGCGCTGGGCATGTCGTTGTTGCGAACGCATACCGAGCCGGCATCCCGCCTGGGCGTTCATCGGTGGGTGGCACAAGCGATCTCGCTGGAGCCGGGCCTGCATCGGCTGGTGGCGCAGCTGTTCCGGCAGGGTGGCAGCACGCCGTGGCGCGGCCTCTACCTGACGGCGGCGGCCTCGCAGACGGCCCCCGCGGCCTTCGCCGTCGACCTGTTCCGGCGCTTTCTGCCGGAGGATCAACCGCTGGCACGCAG
Organism: Variovorax sp.; assembly: GCA_004211245.1. Classification (GTDB taxonomy): domain Bacteria; phylum Pseudomonadota; class Gammaproteobacteria; order Burkholderiales; family Burkholderiaceae_C; genus Variovorax. Next base: position 1,772 of record SEGN01000164.1, on the reverse strand, counting down.
CGGCCGGACCGGCCCGTGAGCGACGCGTTACTTCTTCGGCGACGGCGCGGGCACCGCGTCGATGCGGATCTGCCGCGCGCCGAGCGTGACCGTCACGTCGAGCGGCTTGCCGGGCTCGACGGCGCGCACTTCGCGCCAGCGGGCACGGTCGAGGTCGCGGTACGCGGCCATCACGGCGATCGCCTTGGCATCGGCCGGCAGCGTCATGTCGAGCTTCCTGCTCTCGCCCGGCCGCAACAGCATCTCTTCGCGCTGCACCAGTTCAGGGCCGAGGGTGGCCGTGTCCTTCTCGAACAGCGAAAAGAAGTCGGCCCCTTCGAAGGGGCCGGGCGACTTGAGCGCATACACCCGCACGGTCAGCGGCGAGGCGCGGCCACGCACATCGGGGTTGGCATCGGCACCGGCCGTCACGGTCATGGCGATCGGCGTGACCACCGGCGGCACCGGCTTGCTGGCGCAGCCCGCCAGCACCCACGCCATCAGCAGCGCCGCGCCGAAGGCTCGGCCATAGGGCAAACGGTGTGTACCAAGAACTCTCATGCTATTCCCTTCGTTGCATTGACCGGGGTGGGTGCATCTTTGATTATCACCAGTCAATTTGAACAGGCAACATGCTGACACCCGAACTCGTCGAGGCCTTGCAGGCACCCATCAGCGAGGCATCGCCGTCCGGCGACGATCTTGAATACGACCCGGCGTTCACCGCGCTGGAGTCGGCCGCGCAGGGCAAGCCGGAACAGCAGTTCGGCGACACCGTGATCCCCGCCGTCGAGCCGGACTGGCGCGCCGTGGCGGATCAATCCCAGAGCCTGTTGCGCCGCGCCAAGGACGTACGGCCCGCGATGCTGCTGGTGCGCGCGTCGACGCGGCAGCAGGGCATCACCGGCTTCAGCCTCGGTCTGCAGTTGCTCATCGGCCTGCTCGACAGCTTCTGGGACGACATACATCCAAAGCTGGATGCCGACGACGACAACGACCCCACGATGCGCCTCAATGCACTCGCACCGCTTGCCGACGAGAGCATGGGGCTTCGCGACTTCTACGATGCCAGCGTGGGCGTGTCGCGCAGCGTCGGCCCGCTGCGCATCCGCGACATCGCCATTGCGCACAACGCGCTGACGGTGGTCGGCGGCGACGCCGCGTATTCGGCCGCCCAGGTGCACGGCGCACTGGTCGAGATCCAGGCGGAGAGCCCGGAGGCCCTGCAGACGCTGGCCGCGTTGCCGGGCCTGATCGCGAAGCTGCAGGCCCTTCTCGAAGCGCGCACCGGTCGCACGGATGGGATCGACCTGGAACCATTGCGCCGGATCGGCGCGGTGCTGCGCCAGGCCTGTGCCGCGGTCGGCGGCGGCGTCGCCCCGACCGCTGGCGACGAGGCCACGGCCGAGGCCGACCCGGGAGCGCCCGGCGCCGCCGCAGCACCACCCGTCGCGCGCGGCGAGATCGCCAGCCGGCAGGACGCCGTGATGACGCTCGACCGCGTGATCCGCTACCTCGAGCAGAGCGAGCCCGGCAACCCGGCGCCGTTGCTGCTCGAGCGCGCCAAGAAGCTGATCGGCGTGAGCTTCTTCGAGATCATGGCCAACCTCGCGCCCAACGCGCTGGACACCATCGAAACCGTGACGGGCAAGCGCCCGTCGCAATGACCTTCTCCCGAACCCGCCCCATCCACCTGCAAGGAGCATCTCCATGGCCAGCAAGAGCAGTCAGAAATTCATCGCCCGCAACCGGGCGCCACGCGTGCAGATCGAGTACGACGTGGAGCTCTACGG
>SEGN01000609.1 GCA_004211245.1 Variovorax sp. | reverse complement strand
CACGCATAGCCGCGCTGCATGATCTGCACGTTCAACTGGTTCAGGTCGAGGTAGGCCTGGTTGACGGCGGTGATCTCCAGCTCGCCTCGCGCGCTGGGCTTCACAGCCCTGGCGATGTCGACGACTTGGTTGTCGTAGAAGTACAGCCCCGTGACCGCATAGCTGCTCTTTGGCTCAGTCGGCTTCTCTTCGATGCTGCTGGCCTTGCCCTTGGCGTCGAACGCGACCACGCCGTAGCGCTCCGGGTCCTGCACGTGGTAGGCGAACACGGTGGCACCGCCGGTCTGGGCGTCGGCATCACCCAGCAGGTGCTGCAGGTCGTGGCCGTAGAAGATGTTGTCGCCCAGCACCAGCGCGCTGGGCGCATCGCCGATGAACTTGTCTCCGATGATGAAGGCTTGCGCGAGGCCGTCCGGGCTCGGCTGCACCGCGTACTGCAGGTTGATGCCCCACTGGCTGCCGTCGCCCAGCAGTTGCTGAAACCGCGGCGTGTCCTGCGGCGTGCTGATGATGAGGATGTCGCGCATGCCACCGAGCATCAGGGTGCTGAGCGGGTAATAGATCATGGGCTTGTCGTACACGGGCAGCAGTTGCTTGCTCATGGCGAGCGTGGCCGGGTGCAGGCGCGTGCCGGAGCCGCCGGCCAGGATGATTCCCTTGCGTTGTGTCATTTCTTTTGCTTGTCTCGGGTTCAGAAAGTTTCGCGCAGCATGCGTGCCACGCCTGCCTGCCAGTGCGGCAGCACCAGACCGAATTTGGATTGCAGTTTGGACGTGTTCAGGCGGGAGTTGTGAGGGCGCGTCGCCGGCGTCGGGAATGCGCTGGTCGGCACGGCATCGACCGTGTCCGGCTGCGCCTTCAGCTCGACGCCGGCGGCCACCGCCTGCTCGAGCACGAACTTGGCATAGCCGTGCCAGTTGGTCTCGCCACCGGCCACGAGGTGGTAGAGCCCGGTCTTGGCCGGGTCGGCCAAGGTAGCGCGGATGGCATGGGCGGTGACGTCGGCCAACAGCTCGGCACCGGTCGGCGCGCCGTACTGGTCGTCGATGACGGTGAGCCGTTCGCGCTCCTTGGCCAGGCGCAGCATGGTCTTGGCGAAGTTCCCTCCGCGTGCCGCGTAGACCCAGCTGGTGCGAAAGATCAGGTGCCGGGCGCAATGTTGCGCGACGAGTTGCTCGCCTTCGAGCTTGGTGCTGCCGTAGACGCTGAGCGGGCCGGTGGCATCGTCTTCCTGCCAGGGCTTGCTGCCGCTGCCGTCGAACACGTAGTCGGTCGAGTAGTGAACCATCAGCGCACCGATCTGCTGCGCGGCCTCTGCGACGACGCCCGGCGAGGTGGCGTTGAGCTTGCGCGCGAAGTC
>SEGN01000163.1 GCA_004211245.1 Variovorax sp. | reverse complement strand
TTGCCGAGCAGCGCATACAGCGCGGCAGTCGCCAGCAGCAGCAGGAACATCGGCTGCGTCAGCGCGTTCCAGGCAATGCGGAGCAAACCCCTGCGCGACACGGAAGGCAGCACGTTCGGACCCTCCCCGCGAAGGCGCTGCGCGGCTTCGGCGTCGGTCAGACCGGCGGCTGCGGGGTCGTGCACGGTGGGTCCTGTCTGGTTTGGGCCGAGCGCGCTGTCGGCAGACGCTTCAGTGCGCGATCAGAACCGGAACCGTCATTTGCGCGAGGATCTGTCGTGTCACGCCACCCAGCACGCGTTCGCGCAGGCGCGAATGGCCATAGCCGCCGATCACGAGCAGATCGGCGCCGAGGTCCGAGATGCGCGAGAGCAGCGCGTCCGCGATGTCGATCTCCGTCACCTGCGCTTCCGTGCGCGCCTGCACGCCATGCCGCAGAAGGTACTGGATCACCTCCGGCATCAGGCGTTGCTGCGCTTCGTCCTCGTCGCGCGGGCGGCGCAGCGACACGAGCGTGACGCCCGCTGCGCGCCGCAGCGCCGGCAAGGCCGCTTGCAGGGCCACGGCGGCTTCGCGCGAGCCGTCCCAGGCCACCACGATGTTCTCCGGCATCGCATCGAAAGCGCCGGCCGAGGGCACGACCAGCACCGGCCGGCCCACTTCCATCAGCACCTGTTCGGGGAGTCCGCGCACGGTGGTGTCCAGGCCTTCGTCCGCGTAGCTCTGCCCGAGCACCAGCAGATCGCTCGCACGGCCGAAGCGGACCACGGCGTCGGCCGTGACGCCGTCGACCAGCCTCACTTCGTAAGACAGCGGTCCCGCTCCGGCAATGCCTTGCCTGAACGCCCGCCCGACCGCCTCGGCGCGCTGGCGCAGGTAGTCGGCCGACTCGGCGATGAAGTCGGTCATGCCTGTCGGGATGGCATCGGCCGGAATCACACCGTCGTACAGGCCCGTGGGCAACAGCCCGACCAGGTGGCTCTCGTGCGCCCGCGACCAACGGGCGGCCATCGCCGCGCGCACGGCGCTGCGCTGCGAATGGTCCAGGTGGACGAGGATGGTCTTGAAGTTCATGGGTGCCCCTGCTGCTGCCGGTGGCTCAGCCGTCCAGCGGCACACCGCCGCCGAACCTGCAGATCCACTCGTCCGTGAGTTCGCGCTGCACGGCGGCGAGCGAGCGCTGCCACGCGGCCATCGCTTCCCACTGCTGCCCTTGCGCCAGCAACGCGCCTCTGACGCCGGCCATCTGCCAATCCATCATGAGCTGAAGGCAGCCTGCGCCGATTGGCGCCTCCGGCTCGATCGCGACTGCCGAAAAGTGGTCGTTGGGCATGGGAGGTCCTTTCGGGAACAGAAAGTCGTTTCGTTTCTCGGGCGGGCTCTGCTAGCCGGCCTTCATGGGCGTGGCCATGCCCGCGTGCACGGCGACCCAGCGGCGCGCGAGTGCCGCCAGTTCGGCGCTGCTCATGTGGCCCGCCGTCTCCCAGCCGACGATGCGCAGCGCCACTTCGGCACGGTGCTTCTCCACGTAGTGGCGGAAGTCGGCCAGCGCGGTGTGCGAGCCGACGACCAGCACTTCGGCGACGCCTTGGGTCGCGTCGCAGACCTCGCCGAAGAACGCGTGCTCGCTGCGCACCTGGCTGCCGTGCTGGCGCGTGGGGTGAAGGTGCTCTTTCACCTGTTGCGCGAAAACCTGGGCAGCGTCGAACTGAAGAACCTGCGCACTGTGGTGATCGATCCAGATGACGGCGTGGAAAAGCGACATGAAGAATCCGTTCGAAGAAATGGGATGGATGAATGAATGAACCGGCAGACGCGTGCTTTCGTGCCGCCACGTTAGGCGCCCGTCGGCGTTCGACGCTTGAGGTAGCGCAAGGAATGCCCGCGTGGCCGCGAGAGATGCTTCTACCGAGCCTCGCGCCCCATCGCTTCGAAGCGGCGCAGCCACTGCGCGCGCTGGACATCGTCCATGCCCTCGACCATGCCGATCAGCGTTTCATGCACCGGCGCGATGCCCACGAAACCCAGGATGTTGCGCTCCAGCGCCTTCAGGCTGTGCGCGCGAAAGTACCAGCGATAGACCAGCGCCGGCATGCCCATCGTCACGACGATGCGCGCCGAGCGGCCCTTCAGCAGCTTCACCCCCATGCGGCCCTCCGACAGGCGCTCGAACGCGAACCCGGGGCGCAGAACCTGTTCGAGAAAGCCCTTGGCAATGGCCGGCATGCCGCCGAGCCACAGCGGAAAGAACAGCACGATGTGCTCGGCCCACCGGATTGCGTCCTGCGCGCGCTGCAACACCGGCGGCGACGCCTGCGTGTCCCAGTCCGCCTTGCTGCGCAGCAAGGGAAAGTCCAGCTCCGCGATCCGGATCTGCCGCACCTCGTGCCCGGCCCGTTGCGCCCCGCGTGCATACGCGTCGGCGAGCGAATCGCCGAAGTGCGCGGCCGACGCGTCGGGGTGGCCCTGCAGCAGCAGGATTCTTTTCGGGGGAATCTTCGGCATGAGGATGGCGGGCCTGAAGCGTTCGGGGCCTTCAGGCGTAAGACCGCAGGCGGCGGGAAAAATCCGCCAGCGGTGCGATGCCGCTCGCCTCGGCGCGCTGGCACCAGTCCTGCAACTGCCGCGCGAGCTGCTCGCCGGAAGCCGTGGAACGGCTCCACACGGTGGTGAGTTCTCCGCGCATCGCGTACATCGTGGCCAGCGCCTGAGACGCCTTCAGCGCCTGCATCACCTGCCGGTAGCGGGACGGATCGAGCAGTGCCTGATCCTTGCCGAGCAACGGCTGCACTGCCTTCAGCGCACGGGCGGCCTGCGGCGACATGTCGCGCAACCGGCCGAGTTCCGCGGCGCAAGCCTTCTTCAGCGAACGCGTGTAGTTCGCCAGCACGTCGTAGTGGCAGCGGACGACCGCCTGCACCGTGGCGAGATCGACGGTCGCCTTCGGGGCGACCAGGCGCGGTACCGGCGCCACGTGCTTGACCGTCGCCAGGCCCAGCGCCTGCAGTGTGCGGATGTAGAGCCAGCCGATGTCGAACTCGAACCACCTGCTCGACAGCTTGGCCGAGGCCGGAAAGGCATGGTGGTTGTTGTGCAGCTCTTCCCCGCCGATCAGGATGCCGATCGGCGAGATGTTCGTGCTGGCGTCGCGCGCCGGCCAGTTGCGGTAGCCCCAGTAATGGCCGATGCCGTTGACCACGCCGGCCGCCCAGAACGGAATCCAGGCGATCTGCGTGAGCAGCACGAGGCTGCCCGGCACCACGCCGAACAGCACCATGTCCACCACGCCCATCAGCACGATGCCGAGGATCCTGTGCTTCGAATAGAGGTTGCGCTCCAGCCAGTCGTCGGGCGTGCCGTGGCCGTAGCGCGCGAGGGTTTCCGCATGGGCGGCTTCGCGCACGTAAAGGAACACGCCGCCCCACAGCACGCGGTTGAGCCCGTACACCTGCGGGCTGTGCGGATCTTCGGGGGTCTCGCACTTGGCGTGGTGCTTGCGGTGCACCGCGGCCCATTCCCGCGTCACCATGCCGGTGGTGAGCCACAGCCAGAAGCGGAAGAAATGGCTCGCCAGCGGATGCAGTTCGAGCGCGCGATGCGCTTGGTGGCGGTGCAAGAAAATGGTGACCGACGCGATGGTGACGTGGGTGAGCGCCAGCGCAGCCAGCAGCGTGCCCCACCAGGGAAGACCGAGAACGCCGGAAAAGAACAGGGATTGCATTCGTACCTCGTGAACGATGCGCGCGATTTTGCGGACCCGATGGCCCGGCGGTCTTGATGCAGGTCAATGCCGCGTACGTGCACGCGCCGGCTGCGAGACGACACGGCGGATCTTGCCGCTGCGTCCGCGGTCTGCGCTTTCGCCCGCACGGCAATGGATGCGGATGCCCCGCGCGCCCTGCCCCTCGAGAAATGCCGCGAGCACGGCGCGTGCCTTGCGCAGGTTTCGGGCGGCCTGAAGACCCCGGCCGCCGGTCTTCAGCAGCAGGTCGTGCACGCCCTGCTGCACCAGCTGGAAATCGAACAGCCCGGCTTCCTCCTCCAGCACCGTGCTCACCGCCAGCGGAACCACCTTCACCGGCGCCATGCCGGCGGCGCCCGCCAGGCACAGCGTGTCGTCGTCGCGGCCCTGCACCTCGATGCCGGGCAGGTGCGAGCCACAGGGGCAACCCTCTTCGAGCAGGGTGACGCGGTCGCCCAGGTCGTAGCGGATCAACGGTTGAAGGTGGTTCGCCAGGTTGGTCAGCAGGGTCGTGACGCCGGCCTTGCCGGGCGGCACGGCCTGCCCGTGCGCATCGACCGCTTCGAGAATCGCCCAGTCGCTGTTCAGATGCAGCCTGCCCCGGGGACATTCGAAGGCGAGCGAAAGGAATTCCGATGCGCCATAGCTGTTGACCACGGGACACCCGAACGCCTGCCCCACGAAGGCGCGGCCCGCGGCCGACAAGGTCTCGCCGCCCGTGCAGATCTCGCGCGGCGCGGCCTTCAGCCGGCCGGCCTGCCGTTCTTCGGCCAGCAGCACCGCGGCACTCGGATAGGTCGCCACCACCGTGGGGCCGAACGCATCGAGCTCGGCGCACAGCGCAGGCAGCGGCTGCAGGAACGACATCCCGACCAGCCGCTGCGCGAGGCCCGGCTGCAGGCGCCGCAGTCGCTCCACCGAGACGGTGCTTGCAAAATGCCCGTCGGTCGCGCCGACGAAGGCAATGCGTTCGCTCAGGGCCCACGGGTCGAACAGCCGGTCGAGCGGCCGCACCACGGGGCGGCGCAGCGCCTCCAGCGCGTCGTAGACGGCCATCGCCTGCACGTCCTGCACGAAGATCGCCGGCTCGCCCGTGCTGCCCGAGCTTTCCCATACCGTGTAGCGACCGAGGAAGTCCGCCGCGATGTTCGCGGGATCGGCCACGAAGCGGCGCAGCGCCGGCAGCGAGAGTGCAGGATCGGTCACCCAGCCGTCGAAGTCGCCCATCAGCTCGGCCTTGCGCGCCACCGGCAGGTCTTCGAGCCGCACGGTGGCCGGATCGCGGCCGGCCAGGACGCGCCGGTACCGTGGCGAGTGCGCAGCCGCATGGGCCAGCAGCGCCACGAGCCGCCGCGCGCGCGTTGCCGCCAGCGACGCGGCCGAAGCCCGCGTGGCGACCGCCACCTCGGCCACGACCCGGCTGGCATGCCAGGGGTCAAATGTCGGCGGCATACGCGGCTTCGATTGGGGCGTGCATGGCGGACTCCTTCAAATCCCGAGCTTGGCGCCGCCACCGGGGCGAGGGATTGACGTGCATCAAGCCGCGCGCCGCCACCGGCCGGCACCATGGGCCGCCACTTCGGAGTCCCCCTTGAGCATTCGCCATCTCGACCGCCTGCTGTCGCCGGCTTCCGTCGCCGTGTTCGGCGCGTCCAACCGGCCCGGCAGCGTGGGCGCCACGGTCTGGCGCAACCTCCGGGCCGGCCGCTTCGCGGGGCCGGTGTACGGCGTGAACCCGAAGCACCGCGCGCTCGATGGCGTGCCCATCTTCTCCAGCGCGGCGAGCCTGCCCGCCGCGCCCGATCTGGCGCTGATCTGCACGCCGCCCGCCACCGTGGCGCCGCTCGTCGCGCAGCTCGGCGCGCTGGGCACCCGGGCCGTGGTGATCGTCACCGCGGGAATGAGTGCAGCGCAGAAACAGGCCGCACTGGAGGCGGCGCGGCCCTTCACGCTGCGGCTGCTCGGCCCCAATTGCCTGGGCCTGCTCAGTCCGCACATCGGCCTGAACGCCAGCTTCGCGCACACCGATGCGCTGGCGGGCGACGTGGCCTTCGTCTCGCAGTCGGGCGCGCTGGTGACGGCGGTGCTCGACTGGACCCGCAGCCGCGGCATCGGCCTGTCGCACCTCGTCTCGCTGGGCGATCACTGCGACGTCGACTTCGGCGACCTGCTCGACCACCTGGCGAGCGATGCGCGCACGCGGTCGATACTGCTGTACGTGGAGTCCATCGAATCGCCGCGCAAGTTCATGTCGGCGGCGCGCGCGGCCGCGCGCAACAAGCCGGTGATCGTGCTGAAGGCCGGGCGCGCCGGGCACGGCGTGCAGGCCGCAGCCTCTCACACCGGGGCGCTCGCGGGTTCCGACACGGTCTACGACGCGGCCATCCGGCGCGCCGGCATGCTGCGCGTGGACACGCTGCAGGAGCTCTTCGTCGCTGCCGAGACCCTGTCGCGCTTTCGCGGCAGCCGGCACGGCACGCTCACCCTCATGACCAACGGCGGCGGTGCCGGCGTGATGGCCGCCGATGCGGCCGCGCGCGAAGACGTCGCGCTGGCCGATCTCGGCACGACGCTGAAGGCGCGCCTGGACGCGGTGCTGCCCGCGCACTGGTCGCATGCGAACCCCATCGACATCATCGGCGACGCGCCGGTCGAGCGCTATGCCGAGACGCTGGCCGCACTGCTGGCCGACGAGGCGGCCGGCGCGGTGCTCTTCATGCATGCGCCGACGGCCATCGTGCGCAGCGAGGACATCGCGCGCGCCTGCCTGCCGCTGGTGCGCAGCCACGCCTCGCGCGTGATGAG
>SEGN01000162.1 GCA_004211245.1 Variovorax sp. | reverse complement strand
ATGCACGAGGCCGATCTTGACCTCGGCCGACACCGGCTGCTTCTCGTTCTGCAGGCCATCGCGCGGGCCGACGTCGATGAGCTGGACTTTCGTGGGGAGTTTCATTCTTGTCTCCAGGCTGAGCTGCTCAGTATCCGCGTCGGGGGTCGACGATGCCGGGGAGGTCGTCAAAGGCCCCACCGGCCTCCACAGTGCGGATCTTGGCCGCGATCTGCGCGATCGACTCCTCGCGCAGCGTGCGGGCCGAGGCGTGCGGCGTGGCCGTGATCTTCGGGTGGCGCCAGAACGGGTGCGCGGGCGGCAGCGGCTCGACCTCGAACACATCGAGCGTCGCGCCGGCCAGCGGCCCGTCGTCGAGCAGCGCAATGAGGTCGGCCTCGACCAGGTGCTGTCCGCGCGCGACGTTGATGAGATAGCCGCCGGGCCGGCCACCGTGGAGCGTGAGCAGCGTCTTGCGACACAGCACGCCGCGCGTGTCGGGTGTCAGCGGCAGCAGGCAGACCAGCACGCGGCTGGCGGCAAGGAAGGCATCGAAACCTTCGGCTCCCGAGAAACACCGCACGCCCTCGACCTGCCTCGGCGAACGGCTCCAGCCGTTGACCGGAAACTCGAACTGCGCAACCGCCTTCGCCACGCGCTGGCCCAGCACGCCCAGGCCCATCACGCCGACCGGAAAATCACGGCGCGGGCGCGGCTTGCGAAAGCTCCATGTGCCTTCGCGCGCATCGGCTTCGTAGACATCGAACTCGCGCACATGCCGCACCAGCGCGTGCACGACATACTCGGCCATCTGCACCGACATGCCGGCGTCGTCGAGCCGCACGATGCGCGTGGTCGACGGCACGCGCAGCTTCAGCAGGGCGTCCACACCGGCCCCGATGTTGAAGAGGCCGCGCAGTTGCGGCTGCTCGTCGATGAACTGCTGCGGCGGCGCCCACACCACCGCGTGATCGACGGGCGGCGCGCCCGGTTGCCAGGCCGTGATTTCGGCGGCGGGCAGTTCACGCTGCAGACCGGCGATCCAGGCGTCGGGGCGTTCTGGCAGGCAGACGGCGATGCGCATCAGGCCAGGCCTCCGGCCCGCGCGCGGCGCCGACGCCACAGCACGCGAACGACCCAGACCAGGGGAAAGGCCAGCAGCAGCCAGGGCAGCGCGACCGCGACGAAGGTGATGAGGGCGCCCACGCTTTCCGCCAACGCCGCACCGGCGTTGCGCAAGGCGCTGCGGATCGGGCTGTAGCTGGTGCCGCCGACCAGCGCGCGCTTCGGCGTGAACTGGATGGTCAGGTGCTGCTTGCCGGTCTGCTGCTCCAGCACCTTGCGTTGCGTCGCGCTGCTGTCGAGTTGCGCTTGGGTGTCGGCCAGCGTGCTCTGGATGGAAAGAATATCGCCGAGGTCGCGCTTCGTCTTCGTGTCGGCGAGCATCGCGCGCAGGCTGTCGCGGAACTCGGTACGGTTCCTGATGTGCGCCTCGACGTCGATGACCTCCGCGGTCTTGTCTTCGCTCGTGGTGTTGTGCGAGACCACCTGCGCCACGCCGGCCAGGCCTCCGAGCAGCGCATCGACATCGGCAGGCAGCACGCGCATTTCGAGCGAGGCATGGCCGGGTTGCTGCGGCGTCTCGCGTTGCAGCGCCGAGGACAGCATCTCGCAGCGCAGTGCGCCGCACAGGTCGCGCACCGCCGTCCACGCCGCGGGCAGCTGGTCGGATGCCACCTCGGCCGACAGTTCGTGCCTCACCGCGAGGAAGCGCGGCGCTTGCGGCTCGCCGCCGGGCGGCGCCGCGGTGGCGTCCAGATTGACGCGGCGCTCGCGCGGCGCATCTGCGCCCTTCTTGGCAACGGCTGCCGGCGCAGCAGCGGGCGCCGCCACGGGGGACGGCTGCGAGGTTTCGTTTCGGGAACACCCGAGCGTCAGAACCATCAGGAGAACCGCTGCCGTGCGGGAGAAGGAAGAAGTCATGAAAGTCATCGGGAACACAACCAGGTGATGAAGATCCCGTTGATACGGGCGGGGGCCCGTTTCGGGGTCAATGGCGCTCAGCCAGTCACCATCCGAAGCAGTTCCGCCCCCTCCGTGACCTGATCGCCCGGTGCGAACATCAATTCTTCCACCGTGCCGTCGGCTGGCGCTGCAATGGTGTGCTCCATCTTCATGGCCTCCATCACGGCAAGCGGCTGGCCCTTTGCCACCTTGTCGCCCGCCTTCACGGCGAACGACACGACTTTGCCCGGCATCGGGGCGGTCAGGCGGCCGCCTTCGGCCTGCGTGTCACCGGCATGGGCCAGGCGGTCGACGGCGAGGATCGTCGTCGCGCCCTGCGCCGCGAAGACGTGCGAGGTGCCGTTGCGTTCGTAGACGTTCAGCGTGTGACGCCCGCCATCGAACTCGACCTCGAATTCCCCGGAGGGAAACTCGCCGACCACCAGCGGCCCGGCGACGCCGCCCGCTTCCAGATGGAAGCTACCATCGCGTTTGTAGGTCAGCGCGGCCGAGGCCGGCTCGCCACGGAACTCGAACTCGAAGCGGCGGACGTATTCGCCCAAAGCGCGGAAGCCATCGCGCCGCGCGAAAGGTTCGGGCGTCTTCGCCGGCCACTCGGTGATGCACTGCCGCGCGATGGCCGCCGCCGCGGCCAGCGGCAGGCCGAGCCGCTCGCGGTCGAACAACACCGCCCGCTCGCGCTCGATCAGCGCGGTGTCGAGCTTTGCATCGGCGAACGAATCGGTCGCGAGGATCCCGCGCAGGAACTGCACGTTGGTCTGCACGCCGACGATGTGCACCTGCGCGAGCGCCGCGTCGAGCCGCGCCAGCGCCTCGGCGCGTGTGGCGCCATGCACGATGAGCTTGGCGATCATCGAGTCGTAGAAGGGCGATATCTCGCCGCCCTCGCGCACGCCGTCGTCGATGCGCACGCGGCTGCGCTGGAATGCCGTGTGCACTGCGGGCTTGCGGTAGACGTGCAGCGTGCCGGTGGCGGGCAGGAAGTTGTTGTCCGGGTTCTCGGCACAGATGCGCGCCTCGATGGCGTGGCCGTGGATCTGCAGTTGGTCTTGCTTGAGTGGCAGCGGCTCGCCGAAGGCCACGCGCAGTTGCCACTCCACGAGGTCCAGCCCGGTGATCGCTTCGGTCACCGGGTGCTCCACCTGCAGCCGCGTGTTCATTTCCATGAAGTAGAACTTCATGGCCTCGGGCTTTTCGTAGCCGCCCGTCTGCTCGACGATGAATTCCACCGTGCCGGCACCGACATAGTTGACGGCGCGCGCCGCGTTGACCGCCGCCTCGCCCATCTGGCGGCGCATCGCCTCGGTCATGCCGGGCGCGGGGGCTTCTTCGAGCACCTTCTGGTGGCGGCGCTGCACCGAACAATCGCGCTCGAACAGGTAGACGTAATTGCCCTGCGTGTCGCCGAAGACCTGGATCTCGATGTGGCGCGGGCGCTGCACGTATTTTTCGATCAGCACCGCGTCGCTGCCGAAGCTGTTGATCGCCTCGCGCTGGCACGACGCGAGCGCGGCCGCGAAGTCGTCGCTCTTCTCGACGATGCGCATGCCCTTGCCGCCGCCGCCGGCGCTGGCCTTGATGAGCACCGGGTAGCCGATGCGGTCGGCCTCGCGCTGCAGCAGCGCGGGGTCCTGCTCGGCGCCGTGGTAGCCCGGCACCAGCGGCACGCCGGCCTTCTCCATCAGGCGCTTGGACTCGGCCTTCAGGCCCATCGCGAGAATGGCCGAAGGCGAGGGGCCGATGAAGACGATGCCCGCGTCGGCGCAGGCCTGCGCGAAAGCCTCGTTTTCGCTCAGGAAACCATAACCGGGGTGCACGGCCTCGGCGCCCGTGGCCTTGGCGGCTTCGAGAATCTTTTCCCAGCGCAGGTAGCTGTCCTTCGGTGCGCTGCCGCCCAGGTGCACCGACGCGTCGCAGGCGCGCACATGGTTGGCGTGCGCATCGGCGTCGGAATAGACGGCGACGGTGCGCACGGCCATGCGGCGCGCGGTCGCCGCGACGCGGCAGGCGATCTCACCGCGATTGGCGATCAGTATTTTCTTGAACACAACGGTCTCCTTGAATGCTTCAGACGCCGCTCTGCGGCACGGGTGCGCCGCCGAAGAAGGCGCGCAGTTTGCGCAGCACGGCACGCAGGAATTTCCACAGCACGATCAGCAGCAGCACCGAGAGCACCACCATCACGAGCAGCGCCACGCCAAAAGCCACGGGGTACTGCGTGGCGAGCCACACGATGCCGACGACCAGCCCGTCTTCGAACAGCGATGCCAGCCAGTTCGAGAACGGCTCGGGCGAGGTGTTGATGGCCGCACGCGCGGTGGCCTTGGTCGCGAACGACGTGGCGGCCAGCGTGCCGCCCAGCAGGCCGGCGGCCACGCCCCAGCTGGCGTTGTCGCCACCGAAGACGCCGGCGGCCAGCAGCGCGCCGCCGGGGATGCGAACCACGCTGTTCACCGAATCCCACACGCTGTCGACCCACGGAATCTTGTCGGCGAAGAACTCCACCAGCAGCATGAAGCCGCTGGCCGCCAGCACGACCGGCTGCTGCAGCATCGACAGGCCCGACGGCAGCGGCAGCCAGCCGGCCGCGCCCATCGCGCCGACCAGGAACACCACCGCATACAGCCGGAACCCGCTGGCCCAGCCGAGCGCACCGGCCAGCGCGAGCAGGCCCGCGGTGTCCAGGTGGCCGATGGCCCGCCCGGCACCCTCGCGCACGGCATCGACCGTGGCCGGGTCGGCGTGCAGGCCGATCCCGTGGAACCACTGGATGAGGGCGTCGATCATGCGGAAGCGCTCAACGCGCGACCCACGACGGCTTGCGCTTCTCGAGGAAGGAGCGCAGGCCCTCGCGCCCCTCTTCGCTCGCGCGCAGTGCGGCGATGCGCCCGACCGTGTCCTGCGAGAGCGCCTCGGTGATCGGCTGGCCCGCGACGTCGCGCCAGAGCCGCTTGCTCTCCTGCACGGCCACCGGGCCGGCGGCGGTGATGTGCTTGAGCACCTCGTCGACCTTGGCGTCGAGCGCATCGGCTGCCACGACCTCGTGCACGAAGCCGATGCGATGCGCCTCCGCGGCAGTGAAGCGCTCGGCCGTGAGGAAGTAGCGCTGCGCCGCCCGCGCGCCCATCGCACGAATGACGTAGGGGCTGATGGTCGCGGGGATGAGCCCGATCTTCACTTCGCTGAGGCAGAAGTTCGCGGTGTCCGCCGCGATCGCCACGTCGCACACCGCCACCAGGCCCATGCCTCCCGCGTACACGTCTCCCTGGATGCGCGCGACGACCGGCAGCCGGCTCTGCTCCAGCGTGCGCAGCATGCGCGGCAGTCCGGCGGCGTCCTGGAGGTTCTGCGCCTCGGTGTACTCGGCCGCCTTCTTCATCCAGTTGAGGTTGGCACCCGCACAGAAGGCCGGGCCGCGGCCGCCCAGCACCACGGCGCGCACGCCGGGCGCGGCTTCGGCTTCGGCGAACGCAGCGCCCAGCTCGCGAATGAACACATCGTCGATCGCGTTGCGCATCTCGGGGCGGTTGAGCCAGATGCGTGCAACCGCGCCGTCGAGTTGGAGTTCCAGGGTGGTGAAGTCCGTCATGCGTTGGCTTTCGCGTCGCTTTGCAGCAGGTAGACCCAGTCGAGCGATGGGCCGGGATGCCCGAGCACCGTCATGGCCGCGCTGAGCTGGCCGCGGTGGTGGGTCGCGTGATTGAAGACATGGCCGAGGGCAGGCGCAAAGGGGATGCGCACGGCCTCGCCGTTAAAGCGGGTGTAGAAAAGTTCGCCATCGAGGCGGGAAACGTCGAGCCCGTCGGTCCACGGCACCCAGCGCGCCACCGCGTCACCCAGCGCAGCGCAGACGGCAGCGCGATCCGTGTGCAGCTCGGCATCGAGCGCGATGCGCGGCGAGGCGTTCTCGGCAAAGCGCGCATGCCAGATCGTGTCGGTCACGAGCAGATGGTTCACGGTGCGGTGCACCGAACCGAAGAACAGCCGCACGTCGCGGTGCCACGCGTCGTCGCTCAGCGCCGCCAGGTCCGCGAGCAGCTTGTGCGTGGCCCACGCGTGGTAGCGCGCAAGCCGGGTGAAGTACTGCACCAGGGTCACGGCCATGCCCTTGCCGCTTTCCGGTACGCCGCGAACACCGCGGAACCGGCTTTGTCGGGCCGCCGGTGTTGCCCCCTGCGAGGGGGTTGGCGAAGCGACACGAAGTGCGCGAAGACTGGGGGTGAGTCCATATTCACATGCGGAAGATGCCGAACTTCGGCTCGGGGATTGGCGCATTGCGCGACGCGGCGAGCCCCAGCGCGAGTACGCGGCGCGTGTCGGCCGGGTCGATGATGCCGTCGTCCCAGAGGCGTGCCGTCGCGTAGTACGGGTGGCCCTGGTCTTCGTACTGCTGGCGGATCGGCGCCTTGAAGGCTTCCTCTTCCTCCGCGCTCCAGCTGCCGCCCTTGAGTTCGATGCCGTCGCGCTTGACGGTGGCCAGCACGCTCGCGGCCTGCTCGCCGCCCATCACGCTGATGCGCGCGTTGGGCCACATCCAGAGAAAGCG
>SEGN01000161.1 GCA_004211245.1 Variovorax sp. | reverse complement strand
CATCGTCAACCGTGACCTGATGCTGCGACCGTACCAGCCGCTTTTCGTCCAGAGAGGAGCGGCGAAATGAACACCTCCAAGAAATTGCGGCTTGGGCCGCTACCCAAGACCGAGAGCACGAAGCTCACGTTTTTGTGCCCGGTCAGCCTAAAAGCTGATCTCGACCGCTATGCCGTGGCGCACTCGCAGGCGTATGGCGAGGCAGTCGATGCCACTACGTTGATTCCTCTTATGCTGGAGGCGTTCATGGCCGGCGACCGGGGATTCAGGAAGGGTGGCGGGAGCAAGGCCATACCCTGAAGTAGGGTTGACGATGTGGACGCATCCGCTACCCCTTCACGATGAAAGCGCAGTCCACTGACTGCGCTTTCGCTTTTGACGGGGCTTGCGGCAGGGCGAGACTATGATGGTGCGATCTTGCCCGCCGCGGCGCCCCCACGCTTACCGCCGCGAAGCGCCTATGCAGCACCTAGCTCGAAAAGCAGCAAGAGCACTCAGCGGCTGAAATCTAGCCTAACCTATTGCCCTGTAAGAGCTTTTTCCCCACTGCATGTCTGAATGAAGGACTTGACAGCGGACATTTTTCATGGGGGCGCGGGATGCGGGTACTTTGTCGCACACTTCGGGCCATGAACAAAGTTGCTTCTTCTGCGCTTTCTCGTCGCCGCTCGTTGCTTGCGGGCTTTGCACTCTTGGCTGGCGGCGGACTGTGGTTCGGGCGGCCATCGACGGCGGCGGAAGCTGCCGTGGTGGTGCCGGCGCCGAGCACCGATCCGGCATTGCCGGCGGGCACGAATGCGAGCGAGACGGCCATCGTCGCGGGCGGCTGCTTCTGGGGCGTGCAAGGGGTGTTCCAGCACGTCAAGGGCGTGAGCGCCGCGGTGTCGGGTTATTCGGGCGGCGACGAGAGCACGGCGCGCTACGAGGCCATCGGCACCGGTCGCACCGGCCATGCCGAGGCAGTGCGCATCACCTACGACCCGCGGCAGATCAGCTATGCACGCATCCTGCAGATCTTCTTTTCGGTGGCGCACGATCCGACGCAATTGAACCGGCAGGGGCCGGACACCGGCACGCAGTACCGCTCGGCGATCTTCGCGCGCAACCTGGAGCAGGCGCGCATCGCCCAGGCCTACATCGCGCAGCTGACGCAGGCCAGGACCTTCGGCAGCAAGCCGATCGTCACCGTCATCGAATTGCAAAAGCCGTTCTTTCCCGCGGAGGCGTATCACCAGGACTACCTGACGCGCCACCCGACCCAGCCCTACATCGTGCAGAACGATCTGCCCAAGATCGAAGACCTCAAGCGGCTGTTCGCGGACCGCTACCGTTCAACACCGGTGCTGGTGGGCGCAGGGGCTTGAGCGCCGGGTAGAGCGCGCGGAAGCGCGCGTGCCGCGCACGGTGTGCGCCGGCCTGTGCGCCATCGGGCACGAAGCGCCGTTTTACCGGTGGTGGCCGACAGACGCTTTCGACCGTACCGCCATCCGCCAGCCAGCCCAGCCGCGCGGCGCCCAGCGCCCCGCCGGCTTCGCCACCCTCGCCGAGTGCGAGGGGCACTTCGAGCACGTCAGCCAGCAGTTGCGCCCACCAGAGGCTGCGCGCACCGCCACCCACCAGCGCCAGATCGCCGACCGGCCGTGCCAGCGTGTCGAGCCCGTCGCGCAGGCCGAAGCTCACGCCTTCGACCACAGCCCAGGCGATGTCGGCCGGCCCGTGTGCATGGGTCAGCCCCACCAACGCGCCCTGTGCCTGCGCGTCGTTGTGCGGCGAGCGTTCGCCGGAGAGACAGGGCGAGAACAAGGGCGCCTGTACCCGCGCGTCAGGGCCGAGCGTGGCCGCGGCGGCAAGCAGTGCGGCCTCGTCGGCGAAGCCGAAGGCGCGCACGGCCCAGCTCACCGCGCTGGCGGCCGAGAGCATCACCGACATCTGGTGCCAGCGCCCCGGCAGTGCATGGCAGAACGCATGCACCGCCTGCGACGGGTTCGGCGCGAAGGCCGCGCCCGACACGAAGATCACGCCCGAAGTGCCGAGCGAAACGAAGCCCCGGCCGTCGGACCAGTCGCGCCGCCCGACGTCCAGCCACAGCGTGCCGGACGCGTCGGACATGTCGCTCACGGCCTCGCCGCTCAGCATGAGCCGCAGCCAGTCCTTGGGCAGCAGCACGCGGTGGGTGCGCGCGAACAGCGCGGGCTCGTGCTCGCGCACCCACAGCAGCTTCGGTGCGGTGAAACCCGGCATCGCGAGGTTGCCGGCGATGGCGGCCAGGCCCGGAACTTCCTTCGCAAGCGCTTCGCACTGCGCCGCGCTGCGGCCATCGTTCCACAGAATCGCGGGGCGCAGGACGGCGTCGTGTTCATCGAGCAGCACGGCGCCGTGCATCTGGCCCGACAGCCCGATCGCACGCACCGCGCCAAGCGCCCCGGCGTGGCGGGCACGCAATTGCCGCATCACGTCTTCGAGCGCAGCCCACCACTGCGCCGGCGCCTGCTCCGACCAGAGCGGCTGCGGCCGGCTCACCGTGAGCTTCGCGTTCGCCACGCCGACGATGCGGTGATCGTCCGCGAGCAGCAGCGCTTTCAGCTCGGACGTGCCGAGGTCGAGTCCGAGGTACATGCGGTTGTCAGTGCGCCCCGCCGAAGCGGCTGTCCGACTGCCGCCGGAACTCGCTTGGCGTCATCCCCTTGATCTCGAGAAAACGCCGGTTGAAGTTGGCGACGTTGTTGAAGCCGACCTGGTAGCAGATGTCGGTGACATAGTGGTCGGTCTGCATCAGCAGGTGGCAGGCATTGTTGATGCGCACGCGGTTCACGAAGTCGGTGAAGCTGTTGCCGGTGGAACGGCGGAAGAAGCGGCTGAAGCGCGACTCGCTCATGCCGAGTTCGGCCGCGACGTCGGCCATCGCGATCGGCTCGGCGACGTTGTCGGTGATGCGGTTGACGATGGCATTGATCTGGTCGGCCTCGGCATTGCCCTCGGCGCCCTTCATCTGCACGCTCGACAGCAGGCGGTAGTCGGTGCACTCGGCCAGGTCGGCGAGGAATTCGCAGAACGCCGCGAGGCGGCGCAGGCCGCGGGCGGCCTTGACCGCGTTCCAGTGCTGCTCGGCCCGCGCCGAAAGGCCGAAGAACTCGATGCCGTGGCGCGCACGCTCGAGCAACTGGTGGATTTCGGCCAGCTCGGGAATGTCGTTTGCCGCCTGCTCCACAGGCTCGTGGCGGAACTGGATCACCAGGTCGCGCGTGGCCACACCTTCATCGGGCGCGTCGAGCGAAATCCAGTTGTGCGGCAGCCGCGGTCCGCACAGCACCAGGTGGCCGGGCTGGAACGGACCGATCCAGTCTCCCACGAAGGCCTTGCCGGAGGTGCCGGTGATGAGGTGCAGCTCGTACTCGTCGTGGCAGTGCCAGCGCGCCAGCGGGCTCGGGTACCCATGCGCCAGGCAACGCACCCAGCCGGCTTCTTCCGGCTTCTCGTAGCCGAGCGCGGGGGAGCGCGCGAAGTCGTGCTCGAGTTCCGGCTGACGCTGGCGTGGGGTCTGGCGGGTGCGCGTCGTCTGCATGGTCAGCTCATCACACTACCACCGTCGACATTCAATGTCTGGGCGGTGATGTAGCGGGCGTCGTCGCTGGCCAGGAACACCACGGCGCCGGCCATCTCGGCCGGTGCGCCCATGCGGCCGAGCGGGACGGCCAGGCCGACCTGGCGCTTCTTCTCGCCGATGGGAAGGTTCTCGTACTTCGCGAACAGCGCATCGACGCCGGCCCACATCGGCGTGTCGACCACGCCCGGCGCGATGCCGTTGACGCGGATGCCGTGCGGTGCCATGGCGAGCGCGGCGCTCTGGGTGTAGCTGATCACGGCCGCCTTGGTGGCGCAGTAATGCGACACCAGCGCCTCGCCGCGCCGCCCGGCCTGCGAAGCGAGGTTGACGACCGACGCGCCCGGCGTGCCGGCCTCGACCATGTGGCGCAACACCGCCTGCATCACGAAGAACATGCCTTTGACGTTGACCGAGAACATCCTGTCGAAGGAGGCCTCGTCGGCCTCCAGCAGCGGTGCCATGTCGAACACGGCCGCGTTGTTGACCAGCGTATGGATCGCACCGAACTTCGCCTGCGCGGCGGCCAGCAGCCGCGGGATGCCGGCGATGTCGGTCACGTCGGCCGCCATGTAAGCCAGTGTGTCGGGATGCGCACGTGCCAGCGCGCGCACCGCATCGGGCGCATCGGCGCCACGGTCGACCACGCTGCAGCGCGCCCCTTCTGCGATGCAGGCCTCGGCGATCGCGAGGCCGATCCCGCCACCGGCGCCGGTGACGAGCACATGCCGGCCCGCGAGCCGGCCGAAACGCTTCTGATCGTTTGCCGCCATGGCGACTTCTCCTGTGTTCACGGTGTGGCTGCCAGCGCCTGTTCCAGTTCGGCGCGGCGCGGTGGGTCGGCACCCTCGCGGGTGCAGTTGAGCGCGGCCGCCGTCGCCGCGAAGCGCAGCACCGAGCGCCAGGCATCGTCGGGCAGCGCGTCCAGTTGCGGCGCCTGTTCGACGCCGTGCTCCAGCAAGCCGACCGACAGCGCGGCTGCGAAGGTGTCGCCGGCGCCGATGGTGTCGACCACCGCGACTTTCGGCGGCAGCACCTCGAGCGGTGCGTGGCCCACGCGGTAGAGGCTCACCCCGTCGCCGCCCCGCGTGACGACCACGGCGCGCGGGCCCGCCGACTGCTTCGCATGCGGCGCAAGGTACGACGCAGCCGCGTCGGCCAGGCTCAGGCCCGGTGCCATGTGGGCTGCGTCCTCGTCGCTGAACTTCAGCAGATCGCAGGCTGCGAGCCAGCGCGGCAGCTTCGCCCGATACGCCGCCATGTCGGGTATGAGGCCGGGCCGAACATTCGGATCGAACAGCACGATGCGTTGGCCGCCCTGCGCCTCGACCAGTTCGGTGATGCGGCCTGCGGCGGGCTCGGTCAGCAGCGAGATGGCGCCGAACTGCAGATAGCGGCAGCTGTCGGGCAATTGCGGCAGGGTCGCCGGTGCCCACAGCGTGTCGGCCGTGCCCTGCGTGTAGAACGCATACCGGTTCGTCTTCGGCGCGCGCTCGACGAACGCCAGCGTCGACGGCGCGTCGCAGCGCAGGACGAAGCGCGTGTCGACGCCGTTGGATTCAAGGTGCCGCAGCAGGCGCTCGCCGAACAGGTCCGTCGACAGTTGGGTGATGAAGCCGGTCGGCTGGCCGAGGCGCGCCGCCGCGATCGCGCTGTTGGTCGGCGCGCCGCCTTCGTGGCCGCCGAAGTCCAGTCCGCCGGTGCAGGTGAAGTCGATGAGCGCCTCTCCGACGAGTGCAATGCGCATGGTGTCCGCCCTCATGGTCTGAGTGCTGACGCGACGAACGCGCGAACGCGATCGCCGGCCCGCCGCACCGCATCGACCAGACGGGCGTCGCCGGCCATCGGCCCCCAGAGCATCCCATCGGCGCAGAAAGCTGCCACCGGATCGGCCGCATCGCAGATCGCATGGGCCGCGGCGGGGTCCATGACCTGGTCCTGGTAGCCGTAGGGAAGGTCGCCGCGGTGCCAGCGCTGCAGGAACGCGAGGAACAGTGCGGGCAGCGCGGCCACGCTGTCGATGCTTTCGCTGCGCGCCAGGCGCTCGCGAATGGTGGGCGCGATGAACCCCGGTATCTTGGAAAATCCGTCCATCGCCACGCGCTGGTTGGTGTCACGAATGGCCGGATTGCCGAACCGCTCGAGCACCACGTCGCGGTAGGCCGGGAGGTCGACCGGGCTCGGGGCGCCCGGCGAATCCAGCACGGGGATGACGTCGTCGGTGACGTAGTCGAAAGCCATCTTGCGGATGGCGGGCGTGTGGGTGCCCTCGTGGATGAACTGCTGCCCGATCAGCGTGCCGGCCCAGGCGATGCAGCTGTGGGTGGCGTTGAGCAGGCGGATCTTGGCCTCCTCGTAGGGCTGCACCGAGTCGACCAGCTGAACGCCCACGCGCTCCCAGGCCGGACGGCCGGCAATGAAGTCGTCTTCGATCACCCACTGGATGAAGCTTTCGCCGGTGACGGGTGCCGCATCGTCGCGGCCGGTGGCGCGCTTCACGCGCTCGCGCAGCTCCGGCGGCGGGCGCGGTGTGATGCGATCGACCATCGCGTTCGGGCAGGTGGTGTGGGCCTCGGCCCAGGCGCGCAGGCCGGCCTCGCCGCTGCGGTCGATGAACTCGAGCAGTCCACGGCGGAAGCGCTCGCCGTTGTGGCGCAGGTTGTCGCAGTTCAGCAGCGTGACCGGCCCCGCCTTCGCGGCCATTCGAGCGCGCAGGATCGCGCAGACGGCACCGTAGACGGTCTGGCCCGGCGCGCCTTTGCGGGCAGCGTCGATGTCGGCCGCGAGGTCGGCGAACGACAGATCGAGCCTGTCCTTGTCGTCGAGGTAATAGCCGGCTTCGGTGACGGTGAACGACACGATGCGCGTGGCGGCATCCGCACCGCGTGCAATCACGGCGGCGAGCGAGGCCTCGTACGGCAACACCTCGCGGATCGATTCGATGCGCTGGTAGCTGTAGACGCCCTCCGGCGTGACCGTCTCCATCGTGTACGCCCCGCCCTGCGCCTGCAGCGCCGCCAGCACGTCGGCCATGTCCGGGCGCAGGTTGGCGCCGGAGAGGGCCCACCGCGTATCGCCTGCGTCGCGCAGCGCCTGCAGGTAGACCGCCTGGTGCGCGCGGTGGAAGGAGCCGAGCCCCAGATGAAGCACCACGGAAGCGGCGCCCGGCACAGCGGGAAGGATCACGTCAAACTTTCGAGCGATGGATGGGAAATCAGGCGGCGACCGCCTGGCCTTCACGGTTGAAGAGGTGCAGCACCGACGCATCGAGCTCGACGCCGACATCGTCGCCCACGCGCAGCGGCGTGCGCTCGTTCTGGCGCGCGATGAGCGGCACGCCGCCGACGTCCACGTGAATCAGCGTGTCGGCACCGAGCGCTTCGATCAGGTCGACGCGCCCCGGCACGCCGGCCGCGCGACCCGGATGGACATGCAGGCCTTCGGGCCGCACACCGAGCGATCCGTCCGACGGCAGCCTGCCGCCCGTCTGGGCCGAGAAACTCGGGATGGCCGCTGCAGGAATCATGTTCATCGACGGCATGCCGATGAACTGCGCAACGAACTGGTTGACCGGATGGTCGTAGAGGTCCATGGGCGTTCCGACCTGCTCGATCAGGCCGTCCTTCAGCACGACCACACGATCGGCCAGGGTCATCGCCTCGACCTGGTCGTGCGTCACGTAGATGCTGGTGGCGCCGAGCGCGACGTGCAGCTTGTGGATCTCGACCCGCGTGTTGCCGCGCAGCGCAGCATCGAGGTTCGACAGCGGCTCGTCGAACAGGAACACCTTGGGCGCGCGCACGATCGCGCGCCCGATGGCCACCCGCTGGCGCTGGCCACCCGACAGCTCTTTCGGCGTTCGCTCCAGGTACTGCGTGAGGTTGAGCTGCTTCGCCGCATGGTCGACCTTCCTGCGGATCTCGTCCTTCGGCACGTTGGCGAGCTTGAGCGCGAACGACATGTTGTCGGCCACGCTCATGTGCGGATAGAGCGCGTAGCTCTGGAACACCATCGCCAGGTCGCGCTTGCCCGACGCGACGTTCGTGATGTCGCGGCCGTCGAGCATCAGCTGGCCGCCGGTGGTCGGCTCCAGCCCGGCGATCAGGCGCAGCAGGGTCGACTTGCCGCAGCCCGAGGGCCCGACGAAGACGATGAACTCGCCCTTCTGGATCTCGAGGTCGACGCCCTTGATGATGTGCGCGTCGCCGAAGCTCTTGGTGATGTTCCTGAGTTCGAGGTAGGCCATGTTGTTGTCTCCTTGATCACTTCACGGCGCCGAAGGTCAGGCCTTGCACCAGTTGTTTTTGGCTGAACCAGCCGAACACCACGATCGGCGCAATCGCCATCAGCGAGGCGGCCGACAGCTTGGCCCAGAACAGGCCTTCGGGGCTGGAGTATTGCGAAATCAGCGTGGCCAGCGTGCCGGCCTTGGCCGACACCAGGTTGAGCGCCCAGAACGCCTCGTTCCAGCTCAGCACCAGGCACAGCAGGCCGCACGAGGCGATGCCGCCGACGGAGAGCGGCAGCACCACGTGGCGAAACTCGGTCCAGAGGCTGGCGCCGTCCATGCGCGCGGCTTCGAGGATCTCGTTGGGGATGTCCTTCAGGCTGGTGTAGAGCATCCACACCATGATCGGCAGGTTCGACAGCGTGAAGACGATGGTGAGCGCGGTCAGCGAATCGAGCATGCCCGCGGTCTGCGCGAGCACGTAGATCGGCACCAGCGCGCCGACCGCCGGCATCATCTTGGTGGAGAGCATCCACATCAGGATGTCGCGCGTGCGCTTCGTGCGGAAGAACGCCATCGAGTACGCCGCGGGCAAGGCGATCGCCAGGCCGATGAGCGTGGAGCCGACGCTGGTGACGAGCGAGTTGCGCGCATACAGCAGGTAGTCGCTGCGGCGCTGCACTTCGGTGAAGTTCTCCATCGTCGGCTCGAAGATGAACAGCGGCGGCACATGGATCGCCTGCAGTTCGGTCTTGAACGCCGTGAGGAACAGCCAGCC
>SEGN01000608.1 GCA_004211245.1 Variovorax sp. | reverse complement strand
CTGTACGGCTTGCGGCGCACGGCTTCCGTGAGGTAGCCGCCCTCCTCATAGCCCACGTAGCCGGGCGGCGCACCGATCAGGCGGGCCACCGAATGCTTCTCCATGAACTCGCTCATGTCGATGCGGATGAGGTGGTCCTCGCTATCGAACAGGAAGCCCGCGAGCGCCTTGCACAGCTCGGTCTTGCCCACGCCCGTCGGGCCGAGGAACAGGAAGGAGCCGGTCGGCCGGTTCGGGTCGGAGAGGCCCGAGCGCGAGCGACGGATGGCATTCGCGACCGCGCCGATGGCCTCGTCCTGGCCGACCACACGCTCGTGCAGCTTGCCTTCCATCATGAGCAACTTGTCGCGCTCGCCCTGCATCAGCTTGGACACCGGGATGCCGGTCGCACGTGCCACGACCTCGGCGATTTCCTCGGCGCCGACCTGGGTGCGCAGCAGCGTGGGCGCGCTGGACTTGCCCTTGCTCGTTTCGCTTTCCTGGGCTTCCTTCAGGCGCTTCTCCAGGCCGGGCAGCTGCCCGTACTGCAGCTCGGCGACCTTGTTGAAGTCGCCCTTGCGCGTGAACTCCTCGATCTGGAACTTGAGCTTGTCGATCTCCTCGCGCACCTGCGCGCTGCCCTGGGCCTGGGCCTTCTCGGCCTGCCAGATCTCGTCGTAGTCGGCGATCTCCTTCTGCAGCTTGACGATCTCGTCCTCGATCAGGCCGAAGCGCTTGACCGAGGCCTCGTCCTTCTCGCGGCGCACGGCTTCGCGCTCGATCTGCAGCTGGATCAGCCGACGGTCGAGGCGGTCCATCACCTCGGGCTTGGAGTCCATCTCGATCTTGATCTTGGCCGCGGCCTCGTCGATCAGGTCGATGGCCTTGTCGGGCAGGAAGCGGTCGGTGATGTAGCGGTCGCTGAGTTCCGCCGCGGCGACGATCGCCGGGTCGGTGATGTCCACGCCGTGGTGCACCTCGTACTTCTCCTGCAGGCCACGCAGGATGGCGATGGTCGCCTCCACGCTCGGCTCGCCGACGATGATCTTCTGGAAACGGCGCTCCAGCGCAGCGTCCTTCTCGATGTACTTGCGGTATTCGTCGAGCGTGGTCGCGCCCACGCAGTGCAGCTCGCCGCGTGCGAGCGCCGGCTTGAGCATGTTGCCCGCGTCCATCGCGCCTTCGGCCTTGCCGGCGCCGACCATGGTGTGCAACTCGTCGATGAAGACGATGGTCTGGCCCTCGTCCTTCGCGAGTTCGTTCAGCACGGTCTTCAGGCGTTCCTCGAACTCGCCGCGGAACTTGGCACCCGCCAGCAGCGCCGCCATGTCGAGCGACAGCACGCGCTTGCCCTTGAGCGAGTCGGGCACTTCGCCCGCCACGAT
>SEGN01000160.1 GCA_004211245.1 Variovorax sp. | reverse complement strand
CCGTTGACGATCACGAACAGGGCGTCGTCGCGTTCCCGGAAGAACATCAGGTCGTCGAGGATGCCGCCGGCGTCGTTCAGCAGCAGGCCGTAGCGCTGCTTGCCGGGTGCCAGGCCGATCACGTCGACCGGCATCAGCGTCTCGAACGCGGCGGCCGCGTCCGGGCCACTCAGTCGCAACTGGCCCATGTGGGAGATGTCGAACAGGCCGGCCGCCTCGCGCGTGTGCCGGTGTTCGGCCATCAGGCCGGCGGGGTACTGCACGGGCATCGAGTAGCCTGCGAAAGGAACCATGCGCGCGCCGAGTTCCACATGCAGGTCGTGCAGCGGTGTCTTCAGCAGGGCAGCGGTGTCGGGAGCAGCGGCCATGAAGGCTTTCGGTGGGGCAGTCGAATTCCATGGCAGCAAGCCATGGGCCACCCCTGCTGTCCCTGGTACCTGAGAGATTCGCCCCACGATGGGGGGTTGCTCCTTCGGTGGGCCGGTGTAAAGCGGCCTCTCTCCAGCAAGGAAACGCCCGGGTGAGCGGGCGTCTTGTCAGTCCTTTTGCCTGAGCGTTTGGAGGGTTCCTGCGCCTTCGGCGGCCCCTGGGCCTTTCGACCTTGCAGGGGCGCTCTCCTGACCGGCGGAATTCTACTTACTTCGCGTAGACCAGGTCGCGCAACGCGAGCGAAATCCACGGCACGTAGGTAATGACCATCAGGCAGGACAGGATCACCAGCACGAAAGGGATCAGGTGGCCGACGATGCGATCCAGCGAGATGCGCGCCACCGTGCAGGCCGCGAACAGGTTCACGCCGAACGGCGGCGTGATCATGCCGAGCGCCAGGTTGACCACCATGACCAGGCCGAAATGCACCGGGTCGATGCCGAAATGCATTGCCACCGGCGCCAGGATCGGCGCCAGCACGATGATCGCCGCGCTGGTCTCGATGAACATGCCGATCACGAACAGGGCGGCGTTCACGCCCAGCAGGAACATGGCTGGCGACTTCAACACCTCCTGCAGCCAGTGGCCGATCGCGTCCGGAACGCCGGCGCGCGTGAGCAGGAACGCAAAGAGCCCGGCATTCGCGATGATGAACATGATCACGGCCGAGGAGAGCACCGACTTGCGCAGGATCACGTACAGGTCGGCCAGCTTGATCTCGCGGTAGATCACCACGCCGACGACCAGCGCGTAGAACACCGCCACGGCCGACGCCTCCGTCGGCGTGAAGATGCCGCCGTAGATGCCGCCCAGGATGATCACCGGCATCAGCAATGCCCAGCCGGCCTGCCAGAGCGCCCGGCCGAACGGCAGGCGGCCGTCGCCGTCGTTCTTGCCCCAGCCCTTCCACTTGCAGTAGACCCAGACGAACAGCATCAGCGCCAGGCTGATGAGGATGCCCGGACCGAAGCCGGCGATGAACAGCTCGCCGATCGACACCTCGGCGCTGACGCCGTAGAGGATCATGGGGATCGAGGGCGGGATGATCACGCCGAGCTCGGCGCTCGTGGCCTGCAACGCTGCCGCGTAGCTCGTCGGATAGCCGTGCTTGATGAGCGCCGGGATCAGGATGGCGCCGATCGCGAAGGTCGTGGCGACCGACGAACCCGACACCGCCGCGAAGATCATGCAGGTCAGCACGCAGGTCATCGGCAGGCCGCCCTGTACGCCGCCCACGATGCTCTTGGCGAATTCGACGAGGCGGCGCGAGATGCCGCCGGTCTCCATGAGGTTGCCGGCCAGGATGAAGAAGGGAATCGCGGCCAGCGGAAACTTGTTGATCGAATTGAACATCTCCTTGGCGGAGATGAGCATGTTGGCGTTGGAAACCTGCAGGCCGACGATCGAGGCGAGCCCGATCGACACCGCCACCGAGACCGACAGCGCGAAGCACAGCACCATCGTGCAAACCATGATGGGCGTCATTGCGCAGTTTCCAGTTCAAGCCGGATCGGATCGAGAAAGTTGCCGGCAATGCCGAACAGGCTGAACACCGCGCCGACCGGCAGCGCCAGGTAGGCCCAGACCATCGACAGGCTTTCGAGCCCGGCCATCGACTGCACGCGGCCGCGCATCGCATAGTCCCATCCGTACCAGAGGATCACCAGCATGAGGATGAGGGCGGCGACGCTCACCACCGCATCGAGCACGCGCTTGATGCGCGGCGGGCTCCAGCGGTAGAGCACGTCGACGCTGACCATCGCGCCCTGGCGGAAGGCCATCGGGATGCCGAGGAACACCATCCAGATCAGGCTCACGCGGATCAGGATCTCGCTCCATTCGGCGGGTTGTTCGAGCACGAAGCGCGTGACGATCTGGAACACGCCCAGCGCGGACGCGATGACCAGCATCACGCAGGCTGCAATCATCGACGCGCCGGTCGTCCAGCGCTCGATGCCGAGGAATCTTTCCTTCACTTGTAGTTGCGGATCTTGTCGAGGTTGGCCTTGCCGAACTGCTTCTCGAACTCCGCGTTGACCGGTGCGAGCATGGCCACGAACTTGGCCTTGTCCACGTCCTCGATCACCGTCATGCCCTGGGCGCGCAGCTCTTTCACGCCGTTGGCATCGTCCTGGTCGACGCGATCGCGGTTGGCCTTGACGGCCACCTTGGCGGCCTCGAGGAACGCGGTCTTGTCGGCCGCGCTGAGCTTGTCGAAGGCGGCCTTGTTCATCACGAAGATGCAGGGTGAATAGACGTGGCCGGTCAGCGACAGGTGCTTCTGCACCTGCGAGAACTTGGCCGACATGATCACGGGCAGCGGGTTCTCCTGGCCGTCGACGGTGCCCTGCTGCAGGGCGGTGAAGACCTCCGGGAACGCCATCGGCGTGGTGACGATGCCGAGACCCTTGTAGGCGGCGATGTGCACCGGGTTCTCCATGGTGCGCATCTTCAGGCCCTTCAGATCTTCCGGCGCCTTCACGTCGCGCTTGCTGTTGGTCATGTGGCGGAAACCGTTCTCGGCCCAGGCGAGCGCCTTGAAGCCCTTGGCGTCGAACTTGGTCAGCAGGTCCTGGCCGATCGGGCCGTCGAGCACCGCGCGGGCATGGGCCTTGTCGCGGAACAGGAAGGGGACGTCGAGGATCTTGGTCTCGGGCACGAAGTTCGGCACCGGGCCGGTCGAGGAGAAGGCCAGTTCCTGCGTGCCGAGTTGCACCGCCTCGATGGACTCGCGCTCGCCGCCGAGCGAGCCGTTGTAGAAGGTCTCGACCTTGTAGCGGCCATTCGTGCGGGCGGCGACTTCCTTGGCAAAGGTGTCGATCGCCACGCCCTGGTGGGAGTTCTGGGCCGTCGAGATGCTGATCTTCATCGCGGTTTGCGCGAACGCGCCCGCGCTGAGGGCGAGCGAAAGGCAGGCGGCGGCGATGTGGCCGATTTTCATGGTGTCTCCGGGAGTTTGACGTTCGCGCGGAATGCGCGACAGGGAACAGCGGACTATGCCGTAACCGGCAGCACTACCGCGTCGGGATTTTCACGGACATAGTCGCGCACGATGGCGTCGATGCTTTCGTCCGCATAGAGCCCGAGCGAGCGCGCACGCGCCCATTCGAAGCGTCCGGGCCAGCCGGCCACGATCCTCGCGATGGCCGGATCGGGCGTGCGGTCCAGCAGGTCGGTCGCGGCACGGCCGGCCACGCGCTCGAGCGCCTCGGCCATCTCGCCGACGCTGACGCACAGCGACGGCAGGTTCACCGCGGTCGGCGCGCCCCAGTCGGCGTGCGGTGCGGTGGCTGCGCGCAGCAGTCCTTCGATGGTCCGGGCCGGGGAGGCCAGAGCGACGAGCGTGTCGGGCGGCACCGGGCAGCGGGCCGGCAGGCCAGCGAGCGGCTCGCGGAACATGCCGCTGAAGAAGCCCGAGGCCGCGCCATTCGGCTGCCCGGGCCGCACGCTCACCGTCATCAGCCGCACGCTGCGCCCATGGACGAAGCCCTTGCGGGTGTAGTCGGCCACGAGTTGTTCGCAGATGAACTTCTGGATGCCATAGCTCGTCTGCGGCGTGGGCAGCGTGTCGTCCTCGATCACGCGCGGCAGCGGCTGCCCGAACACGGCGAGCGAACTCGAGAACACCACCATGGGCCGATTCTGCTGTGCGCGGCAGGCTTCCAGCAGGGCATGGGTGGCGGCCAGGTTGCTGCGCATGCCGAGGTCGAAGTCGGCCTCGCACTCGCCGCTCACTGCGGCGGCGAGATGGAACACGACCGCCGTTTCCTGTGGCAACGCGCGCACAGCGCCGTCGGGCGACAGCAATTCGTTCAGGTCGCCCGTGACCACATCGACCTTGGGGTGCAGCGCCAGATCGTCCGGCGGCTGGGCGCGGTCCACCAGGGTGAGCGTGGCGATGCGCCGCTCCTTGCCGCCTGCCACGCCGAGTGCGCCCTTGGCGAGGAGGGCACGCGCGAGTCGTACGCCCAGGAACCCCGCGCCGCCGGTGATCACGATGTGCATGGTTTGCTCCTGTGGCGAACGCGGCCCGCCTACATGCCCACGTAGTTCGGCCCGCCGCCGCCTTCCGGCGTGACCCAGACGATGTTCTGCGTCGGATCCTTGATGTCGCAGGTCTTGCAGTGCACGCAGTTCTGCGCGTTGATCTGCAGCCGTTCCTTGCCGGTTTCGGCCGATGGCACGAACTCGTACACGCCGGCCGGACAGTAGCGCGACTCCGGGCCCGCGTACTTGGCCAGGTTGATCTCGACCGGCACCGACGGGTCTTTCAGCGTCAGGTGCGCCGGCTGCTGTTCCTCGTGGTTGGTGTTGCTGATGAACACGCTGGAGAGGCGGTCGAAGGTGAGCTTGCCGTCCGGTTTCGGATAGGCGATCGGCTTGCATTCCGAAGCCGGCTTGAGCGAGGCATGGTCGGGCTTGTCGCGGTGCAGCGTCCAGGGGATGTGGCCCTTGAGCAGCCATTGCTCCACCCCGTTCATCAGCGTCGCGATGCCCAGCCCCTTCTTGAACCAGGCCTTGAAGTTGCGCGCCTTGTTCAGCTCCGTGTAGAGCCAGCTCTTCTCGAAGGCGGCCGGGTAGGCCGCGAGCTCGTCGTGCTGGCGCCCGGCCTGCAGCGCCTCGAATGCCGCATCCGCCGCCAGCATGCCGGTCTTGATCGCGGCATGGCTGCCCTTGATCCGGCTGACATTGAGGTAGCCCGCTTCGCAACCGACCAGCGCGCCGCCCGGGAACACGGTCTTGGGCAGCGACATCAGGCCACCGGCGGTGATGGCGCGCGCGCCGTAGCCGATGCGCTTGGCCGGCTTGATGCCATGGGCCTCGTCGCCCTCCAGGTACCAGCGGATGTTGGGGTGCAGCTTCCAGCGCTGCATCTCTTCGAACGGACTCAGGTAGGGGTTGCTGTAGTCGAGCCCGGTGATGAAGCCGAGCGTGACCTTGTTGTCTTCCATGTGATAGAGAAAGGCGCCGCCGTAGGTATCGCTCTTCATCGGCCAGCCGGCCGTGTGCAGCACGAAGCCGGGCTGGTGGCGCTTCGGGTCGATTTCCCAGACTTCCTTCACGCCGAGGCCGTAGGCCTGCGGGTCCTTGCCGGCGTCGAGCTTGAACTTCGAAATCAGCTGGCGGCCGAGATGGCCGCGCGCGCCTTCGGCAAACACCGTGTACTTGCCGAGCAGTTCCATGCCGAGCTGGAAGTTCTCGGTCGGCTCGCCGTCCTTGCCCACGCCCAGGTTGCCGGTCGCGACGCCGCGCACCGAGCCGTCGCCGTTGTAGAGCACCTCGGCGGCCGGAAAGCCCGGGAAGATCTCGACGCCGAGGCCTTCGGCCTGCTGCGCCAGCCACTTCGTGACGTTGCCCAGGCTCACGATGTAGTTGCCGTGATTCTGGAAGCACTCGGGCAGGAACAGGCTGGGCGTGCGCAGGCCGCTCTTCTCGCCGAGGAACACCATCGCGTCGTCGGTCACGGGCTGGTTCAGCGGCGCGCCGAGTTCCCTCCAGTTCGGGATGAGTTCGGTCAGCGCGCGCGGGTCCATGATCGCGCCGGAAAGGATGTGCGCGCCCGGTTCGGAACCCTTCTCGAGCACCACGACCGAGACCTCTGTTTCATTGAGGGCCGCGAGCTGCTTCAGCCGGATTGCCGTGGCCAGACCGGCCGGCCCGCCGCCGACCACGACGACGTCGTACTCCATGGCTTCTCGGGGACCGAATTGGGCGAGGATTTCGTCGTGGGTCATGGGGGTCTTGTTTCGTCGTTTGGTTCTGGAAGGCGGCGTGGCCCGGGGCTCGGAAACATTTTATGCGGCGTAACTTCCAGGCCCTGTCGCCTCTGACGCTCGCCCGGCCTCTTCGGGACCGGCGGGTGTCGTGAGCTCTTCCGTCACATGGATCCGGCGGACGACGAGTTCGTCGATCTCCAGCCGCCGGATCCGGACGCGTCCGATGGCGAGGCGGCCGATCGCCACGGCGCCGATGGCCAGTGCGCCGACGGCCATCGCGCCGATCGCTGCGGACCCGAGTGCGGTGGTCCCGATGGCGAGCGCACCTGTCGCCGTCGCAGGAAATTTCAGGGCGCGTGCCGACTTGGCGTATTTCAGTTTCATGGCCACTCCTCGGAAGTTGCGTTGCAGCGCCATCGTATGCGCCACCGCTAACATCG
>SEGN01000159.1 GCA_004211245.1 Variovorax sp. | reverse complement strand
CCACCCGGGAGACCGCCATGCCGACCTGGACCGGACCGGTACCCGGCTCGGCGCGGGGGACATTGAGTTCGTCGATGAGGTCGGTCACGGCGCATCTCCTGCCAGTCGGGTCCGGCGGTTCTCGCCTTCATTGGTCACGGTCCCTGCCGCCGCGGTTTCGAGCGCGCGAACGATCGCCCGCCGTGCCAGTGGAATCTTGAAATCATTGCCTCCCTGGCCCCTCGCATCACGCAGCAGGGCATCGGCGAGCATGGCGAAGGACTCTGGCGTCGCCGTCGCGCCTGCGAGCAGCGACTCGGCCGAAGGCAGGCGCCAGGGCCGATGCGCAACGCCGCCCAATGCCACCCGCGCCGCGCGGATGGTGCCATCTGCCGCAAGGTCGAGTGCGGCCGCCACGGACACCAGCGCGAAGGCATAGGACGCCCGGTCACGCAGCTTCAGGTAGACCGAATGCGCGACGAACTCCGGGGCGGGCGGCAGGTCGATGTGCGTGACGAGCTCGTCAGCGGCGAGCGTGGTGTCGTCTTGCGGACGATCGCCCGGCAGGCGGTGAAACTCGCCGAAAGGAATCTGCCGGACGCCCCTGACGGAGCGTACCTGCACGACGGCGTCCAGCGCCGCCAGGGCGACGCAGAAATCGGAGGGGTGCGTCGCGATGCAGTGTTCGCTCGCGCCCAGGATGGCGTGCTGCCGAGTCAGGCCGCCGATCGCCGGGCAGCCGCTGCCCGGCGTACGTTTGTTGCAGGGCACGCCAGCGTCGTAGAAATAGACGCAACGCGTGCGCTGCAGCAGGTTGCCTGCGTTGGTCGCCATGTTTCGCAGCTGGGGCGAAGCGCCGGCCAGCAGCGCCGAAGTCAGCAGCGGGTAACGGCTGCGCACGGCGGGGTGGTAGGCGGTATCGGCATTGCGTGCGGTGGCACCCAGCCGAAGACCGCCTTCCCCGGTTTCCTCGATCGCGTCGAGCGGAAGGCGACTGACATCGACCAGGCGCGCAGGCCGGACGATGTTCTCCTTCATGAGGTCCAGCAGGTTGGTGCCGCCTGCGACGAACCTGACGTGTTCCGGGGCCGCGCCAGCGCCAAGCGCCTGCGTCATGTCGGCGACTGCGGCATCCTCGTGCTGATGCACGGCGTAGGTGAAGGGGGTCATGCCGGCACCGTACCGATCACGATGCGGCGTCGCGCGTCGGCTGGCGAACTGCCCGCGATGCCCATCACCTCTCCGACAGCCTCGACGATCTGCGGATAGGCCCCGCAGCGGCAGACGTTCCCGCTCATCAGTTCGCGGATGTCGGCCGTTGTTCTGGCTTCGCCTTCGCGCATCAGTCCCACTGCCGAACAGAGTTGCCCGGGGGTGCAATAGCCGCACTGGAACGCGTCGTGCGCAATGAAGGCCTGCTGCAGGGGATGCAGCGTCTCGCCGACAGCCAGTCCCTCGACCGTGGTGATCTCGCGCTGGTCCTGCATGACCGCGAGCGTGAGGCATGCGTTCACGCGCCTGCCGTCGACCAGGACGGTGCAGGCACCGCACTGGCCGTGGTCGCAGCCCTTCTTGGTACCCGTTAGACCCAGGTGCTCCCGCAGGAAGTCGAGCAGCACGACCCACGTTTCGACATCACGCACGTGGCTCTGGCCATTCACGCGCAACGAAACCGGGTGCGTCGGGACCGGCCGTGGAACCGCTTCAGGCGGGGCCGTTGACTGATCCTGGGCCAGCGGGGCGTTGAGGTCCATGACGATCTTTCCTGGATGGATGAATGGAGGGGCCAGCGACCATTGCCGAACGCCCGCAGCATGCTTGTAAGACAAGTGCGACAAAGATGCGCACAAGTTGCGAGGTCTCGGGCCCGTCACGCCGGCGAAGGGTTCGGCACAGCGCGCGCAGGCGCCGCCTCCTCCTTGTGCAGCACGCCGTTGACCTCTGCACCGAAAATCAACGTGGTCGCACTCACGTAGAGGAACACCAGCGTTGCCACGACGCCCGCAAGGCTGCCGTAGACCAGCACGAGCTTGCCGGCGGTGCGCAGCGTATAGGACAGCGTGGCGGCCGCCCCGACCCACATCGCCGCACCGACGAGAGCGCCCGGCACCACGGTGGAGAGCCGTTGCCGCACGTCGGGCAGCCAGCCGTACATCACCGCATACAGCATCGTCAGCGCCATGAACGCAGTGCCGTAGCGCACGCTGTTGCTCAGCCAGAGCGTGTCCCGGCCGGCACCGACGTTGGTCTCCAGCAGGCGCCACACGTACGGCATGACGATCACGGTGCTGAACGTGGCGAGCACCCCGCCGCCCACGATGACCGTGAAGACCGTGACCTTGATGCGCGCCTTCCAGAAAGGGAGCCCCCGCTGGATGCCGTAGGACCGGTTCAAGGCACCGCGAATCGCCTGCATGCCGGAGGACGCAGTCCACAGCGTGACCAGCAGGCCGATCGCCAGCAGCGCCTGATTGCGTTGGGCCAGAACCTGGTCGATGACCGGCTGCATCGCCTCACGCACCACCGGCGGTGCGTAGGCCAGGATCCTCGCGGCCAGCGCGGCCGCATCCCCCGGCTGTCCCACGTAGGCGGCGGCAGAGGACGCCAGAATCAACAGGGGAAACATCGCAAGCACGGCCGAGAACGCCAGACTGCCCGCCTGGTTGGCGCTCTGGTGCAGCACGTAGTTGCGAATCGCCAGCAACAGCACGCGCAGGCCGGGCGTAGCGAGTGCGGTGCTTCGGACGCGATGCCAAGCTCCTGCAAGACCGAGTTTTCGCACAGGACTTCCTTCGTCAACCGGGTGTGCGACCGCGCCGGTGCCACCGTCGGGCAATCCATGCAAAGGCGCTCCAGACCAGCAGCAGATTGACACTGATGCCTGCGGCGACCCACCACGCCGCGAATTCGCCGAAACCCGGGCTGGGCGCGAGCAGCGCCAGGACGAGCGACCATGGCAGCGCCGCGAGAATCGCCATGGCCAGAGCGGTGCTCTCCGACTGCGGCGAGTCGAGCAGGATTCTGAGTCCGGCGCAGAACGCAAGCGCGCCGATGAAAGGCCAGGCGCGGTGAGGGGAACGGGCAACCATTGCCGACCTTTTCGAGTACTGCTGACCAGACTGCCATATTTCGCCGCAACATCAAATAGGCGCGCGCCGCATCGGTCGCCGGCCTGTGTCGCCGCGCGGGTTCGGCGCGGGGCGAGGGAATCCGTCCTGCGCAGCCTGCGGCATTCGTCCGCCAAGGAGCAGCAGCGCTTGCGACGCCAATCGGGCCTTTGAGTATCGAGCGGGCGGGCAAGGTGCGGATAGCAACCTACAACATCAACGACATTCGCAAACGCATCGAGCCGTTGCGTGCGTGGCTCGACGTGACGCAACCCGATGTCGTGTGTTTGCAGGAATTGAAATGCACCGAGGCGCAGTTCCCATTCGCCGAGGTCGAGGCCATGGGGTACCAGGCGGTCGTGTCGGGCCAGAAAAGCTGGAACGGCGTGGCCATTCTTGCGCGGGGCGAGGCGCCGATCCTCATCCGCAAGCAGCTTCCGGGCGACGCCGATGACGCCCAGGCGCGCTACATCGAAGCCGCCGTGGGCGGGCATGTCGTCGGATGTTGCTACATGCCCAACGGCAATCCGCAGCCGGGCCCGAAGTTTCAATACAAGCTCGAATGGTTCGAGCGCTTCAACAGCCACGCCGGATCGCTGATGGAATCGGGGCATCCCGTCGTCCTGGCAGGCGACTTCAATGTCGTGCCCACGGACGCGGACATCTACGCGACCCGTTCGTTCAAAGACAATGCGCTGCTGCAGCCGGCGCCCCGCGCGGCCTACCAGTCATTGCTCAGCGCAGGATGGACGGATGCGCTGCACCGCCAGTCTCCGACGGAGCCGTTGTTCACCTTCTGGAGTTATCTGCGCAACCGATGGCCACGCGACGCCGGGCTGCGCATCGATCACCTGCTGCTCAGTCCCGAGCCTGCCAGGCGCATGCGCCGGGCCGGCGTCGATCGCGCCGTCCGCGGGCTGGAAGGCGCGAGCGACCATGCGCCGGCCTGGGTTGAGCTGAAAGCGTTGCGGGGGCAACGCTAGGAAGTGCATGGCATGCCGCGTGGACGCCACTCGCCGTCGATCACAGCGCCGAAATGCCTCCGGTCATGCTGATGGCCTGCCCGGTGATCTTCGCGGCAGCAGGAGACGCAAGAAACACGGCCAGACCGGCCAGTTCCTCTTTGCTCACGATGCCCAGCGCGGCCATTTTTCCGGCCTTGGCAAACAGGCGCCCGGAGAACGGGTCTTCCATCACCTTGTCGTAGTGATCGGTGCCACTGGTCATCGAGGGCGTCAACACGTTGGCACGGATGCCGTCCCGCTTGCCTTCGACGGCCAGCGCACGCGTGAACATCACGATGCCGCTCATCGCCGCACCGATCACGCTTTCCCCGGGGGTGGGGATCTTGGCGGCGTCCGATGCGATGTTGATCACCGTGCCGCGGCCGGCATCACGCATCGCCGGCAACGCTGCGGCGCAACACAGGATCTGCGCGAACAGGCAGCGCTGCAGGATGCCCGGGATGTCAGCGACGGGCGTGCGGTACAGCAGTTGCGGCAGATCATTGCCGCCGGTGGAATTGACGAGCACGTCGATCCGTCCCAGGGCCTGCACCGCGTGGGCCATCACGGCTTGCGCGGTCTGCGCGATCGCGACGTCTCCGACCGCGATGGCGATGTGCCGGCCCGGAAACCGCGCCTGCATCTGGGCTTGCGCGGCAGCTGCACGCGCAGGGTCGCGGCCATTGATCAGCACGCCGCTCGCACCGGCGTCCAGCATCGCCTCGGCGCAGGCGCGGCCGATACCGGCGGTGCCGCCGGTGACGACGACCATCGAGCCTTCGAGCATGGTGTTCTCCAGTGTCATGAGAGGATGCGCCGCGCCAGGCGCAAATGGGGCGCATCGACCATCCGGCCGTCGACGACCCCGAGCCCGCCCTCGGCCAGCGCGGCCACGACGCGCCGGGCCCACTCGAGTTCGGCCGGACTCGGCGTGAAGCTGCGCTGGATCGGCGCCACCTGGGCGGGATGGATTGCAGCTTTGGCGGTGAACCCGTCGTCGCGGGCCTGGGCCGATTCGACGGCCAGCGCATCCAGTTCTGCGTAGTCGACACGAACGGCGTCGATCGCACTGCACTCGGCGGCGGCCGCTGCGAGCAGCATCAGGTTGCGCGCCAGCTGGAACGGCGCCCGATAGGCGCCGGCGTCGTCCCGGTTGCGGGCGACGCCCAGATCGCCGGCCAGGTCTTCGCCGCCCCACATCATTGCCTCGAGCCTGGGGAGCGGGCGGCGGAATTCCGACAGCGCCAGAACCGACGCCGCGGTCTCGGTGACGATGGCGACGATGCCCAGGTGGCCGGCAGACACGCCCGCAGTGCGCTCGCTCGCCGCCAGAGCGCGGCCGAGCCGCTCCAGGTCGGCAATGCCGCACGCCTTGGGCAGCACCACGCCAGCCACCGAGGCGACCGGCAACTGCGCGATGTCGGCGTCGAAATGCGGGCTGTCGAGTGCGTTGACGCGGATCCAGCAACGCCCGGCCGGCGCCGCCGAAGCGGCCAGCGCCGCGAGCGTGATCTCGCGCGCCGCCGCCTTGGCAGCCGGTGCCACGGCGTCCTCCCAGTCGAAGATCAACGCATCGGCCTCACCGGCGAGCGCGCGCTCGATCTTGCGCGCGCTGTCGCCCGGCACGAACAGCCAGCAGCGCGGCCCCGTCATGCCGGCCTGCGCAGCATGAAGGCCGCACGCGTGCAGCGCGCGACTTCGACGTCGTCCTGATTCCACGCACGATGGGTGAACTCGACAATGCCAGCGTTCGGCCGCGACTTGCTCGCGCGCAAGGAGACCACGTCGGTCGTCACACGCAGCGTGTCGCCCTGGAACACCGGCGCGGGAAACTGCACGTCCGTCATGCCGAGGTTGGCGATCGTGGTGCGCAGCGTGGTCTCGGGCACCGAAATGCCGATCATCAGTCCGAGCGTGAAAAGGCTGTTGACCAACGGTCGCCCGAACTCGGTGCTGGCAGCGAAGTGCGCATCGATGTGCAACGGTTGCGGGTTCAGCGTCATCGTCGAGAACTGGACGTTGTCCCATTCGGTGACGGTGCGTGTCAGCGCATGGTCGACATGCATTCCGACTTCAAATTCCTCGAAATAGAGTCCGCGCATCGGAGTTCCTCGGTGGTGTGGGTGGGGCGGGGATGGCGCCGTCACGCGGACGCCTGTTCGATGGCTGCCACGGGTTCGAGCTGCACCAGCGTCTGGCCGCGCGCGACGATGTCGCCGATCGCGCATCGCACTGTGGCCACGATGCCGTCGCGCGGCGCAACCAGTGGAAAGATCAGCTTCATGGCTTCCATCACGACCAGCACGTCGCCCGCCTGCACCGCGGCGCCAGCGGCGACGTTGATCGCAGTGACCGCGCCCGGGAGTTCGGCCAGCACCTCGCTGCCCGACGCGCCGGCCTGTCCCTCGACGCGCGCAAGCGCATCGACCTCGCCCAGCACCTTCAGCTCCCAGCGCGTTCCGCGGTGGTTGACCACCGTCGTGCCCGCGGTGGACGACAAGAGGAACTCGGCCGGCATGCC
>SEGN01000607.1 GCA_004211245.1 Variovorax sp. | reverse complement strand
CGTCGTGGCCGCCATCTACCTGGCGCTGGCGATGGCGTTCTCGGCGCTGTTCAAGCTGATCTACCAGCGCACGCTCAACTACCCCGATCGGCGCTGAACACGATGCGTACCTTTGGTTTCCCCGAGTTCCTCTTCATCCTCGAAGCCGCCAAGTGGACGTTGGCGCTGTCGGCCATCGCGTTCGTGGGCGGCGCCATCCTCGGCCTGCTGATCGCGCTGGCGCGCACGTCAGAAAGCGGCGTGTTGCGCAAGGTCTCCATGGTCTTCATCCAGATCTTCCAGGGCACGCCGCTGCTCTTGCAACTCTTCCTGATCTTCTTCGGCGCACCGGTGCTGGGGCTGGACATCAACCCGTGGGTCGCTGCAGGCGTGGCGCTCATCCTCAACAGCGCCGCCTTCCTCGGCGAGATCTGGCGCGGCTGCATCGAGGCCATTCCGCGCGGCCAGGTCGAGGCGGCGCAGGCGCTCAATCTCAGGTACACGGCCCGCATGCGCGACGTGATCCTGCCGCAGGCCTTCAGGATCGCGCTCGCCCCGACGGTCGGCTACCTGGTGCAGATCGTCAAGGGCACTTCGCTCGCCGCCATCATCGGCTTCACCGAGATCACGCGCGCCGGCCAGATCATCAACAACGCGACCTTCCAGCCGCTCATCGTGTTCTCGGCCGTGGCCGCCATCTACTTCGTGATCTGCTGGCCGCTGAGCCTGCTCGCGCAGTACATCGAACGCCGCCGCGCGGTCGCATTGGCTCGCTGATCGCGCGGCCCCGCTTCTTCTTTGCCTACTTCAACCAGGAGACTCATTCCATGATCCGTTCGAACTTCCGCCGCACCGTATTGGCCGCCCTCGGCCTCGGCGCCGCCCTTACCGTTTTCGCCCCGTTCGCCGCCGCGCAAAGCGTGGCCGACATCAAGAAGAAGGGCGAGCTCACCGTCGGCATGCTGGTCGACTTCCCGCCCTACGGCACCACCAATGCACAGAACCAGCCCGACGGCTACGACGCCGATGTCGCCAAGCTGCTGGCCAAGGACCTGGGCGTCAAGGTCAACATCGTCCCGGTGACCGGCCCGAACCGCATTCCGTTTCTGTTGACCAACAAGGTCGACGTGCTCGTGGCCTCGCTCGCCATCACGCCCGAGCGTGCCAAGCAGGTCGATTTCTCCA
Source organism: Variovorax sp. (assembly GCA_004211245.1). Taxonomy (GTDB): domain Bacteria; phylum Pseudomonadota; class Gammaproteobacteria; order Burkholderiales; family Burkholderiaceae_C; genus Variovorax. The sequence goes on along the minus strand of SEGN01000607.1, from coordinate 220 downwards.
CGCCCTACGCGGCTGCCACGGTCGTGCTGTACGGCCTGAAGAAGGACACGATGGCCTCGCCGGCCGACCTGAAGGGCAAGCGCATCGGCGTGGCCCGCGCCAGCACGCAGGACGTGGCGCTGACGGCCGTCGCGCCGGAAGGCACCGAGATCCGCCGCTTCGACGACGACGCGTCGGGCATGCAGGCGCTGCTGTCGGGCCAGATCGATGCGCTCGGCTG
>SEGN01000158.1 GCA_004211245.1 Variovorax sp. | reverse complement strand
CAGATGCGCAGGCTGGCGAGCGAGGCCCCGTGCGCCTGCGCTGCATCGAGCATGCCGCCCAGCATGGGCGCGAAGGTCGCGCAGACGGTGACCTGATGTTCGTCCACGGCAGCGGCGGCTTCGGCCGGATCGAAGCGCGGCAGCAGCACGGACGCACCGCCTGCCGCCAGCAGTGCGAGCGAGAGGCCGATGCCGGCCGCATGGAACAGCGGCAGCACACCGAGCCAGCGGTCGTCGGGCCCGAGGGACCAGACCGCTCCGATCTGATGCGCCGAAGACGTCAGTTGCGACTGCGCCAGCACGGCGCCGCGCGCGTGACCCTGGACCGCAGCCGTGTAGAACATCACCACGCCGAGCCCGGGCGCGTCCTGCCGCTGCACAGGATCGGCCGCTTCGGAGCCGGCGTACGCGAGCGACTGTGGCGCCGCAGCGCCCAGCGGCACGGTCGGCACATCCGGCATGCCATCGGGCCATGCGGCGTTCCACAACGAATCGCAAGCCGCGTCCACCACCGCCAGCACGGGCGTGGCGTCGCGCGTCTGTTGCGCCATCTCGGCAGGCGACAGGCGCAGGTTGAGCGGCACCAGCACCGCGCCGAGCCAGGCCGCTGCGCTGAGCAGCACCAGCACCTCGGCGCGGTTGCCCGCGAGCAGCACGATGCGGTCACCGCCGCGCACGCCGAGCGCCGCGAGCGCGGCGGCCTGGCGTTGAATACGGGCTTGCGCTTGGCCACGAAGGCCGAGGTGCCTTCGCGTGCGTCCGCGGTGCGCGCGCAGGCCTTGAGCAGTTGTTGTTCCAGCGCGAGGTAGGCTTGCAGCGAGAGTGCCGGACCTTCCAGCGAGAGCCTCTTGATGGCGGCCAGCGAGGCGGGCGCCGAGGCGCAGAGTCGCTCCACCAGCGCCTGCGCGGCACCGTTCAGCTCGGCGGCGGGGTGCACCTGGTCGACCGCGCCGGCGCCCAGGCAGCGCTGCGCATCGATCGGGTCGCTGAGCATCAGCCACTGTTGTGCCCGCGTCGGGCCGACGCGCCGCGCGAGGAAGTACGACGCGCCCACGTCGGGCGAGAGGCCGATGGCCGCGTAGCCGGTGCGCAGCTTCATGGTGTCGCTCGCGAGCACGAAGTCGCCGCACAGGGCCAGGCCCACGCCGGCGCCGCCCACCGGTCCGCCTACCACCGTCACGATGGGGCAGGTCGCCCGGGCGAGCTGGAGAAAGGCGGGCAGCAACTGCGCCAGGATGGCGTCGACCATGTCGTCGAGCCGGTCGCCGGCCTCCACGAATTCGCGGATGTCGCCGCCGGCGCAGAAGATCGGTCCCCTCGCTTCGATCACGATGACGCGCGGCTGGCCACCGACCACCTCTTCGATCGCCCGCACGAGCGCGGGCGTGTTCGACAGGCCCAGTGCGTTGTTGTGTTCGGGCCGGTTGAGCACGATGCGCCCGACGCCGTGTGCGTCGACCTTCCATTCGATGCCGTTCAGCATTGCCATGGTTTCATCCCAGCCAGCGCTTGCGCCGGCGGTAGTGTTTGACTTCGCGGTAGTTGCGCCGCTCGCCGCTGGCCTGGTGGCCGAGGTAGAACTCCTGGATGTCTTCGTTGGCGCGCAGTTCGGCGGCGCTGCCTTCCAGCACGACGCGGCCGTTCTCCAGGATGTAGCCGTGGTCGGCGATGTCCAGCGCCGCCTGGGCGTGCTGTTCGACGATCAGCAGCGAGACGCCCTCGGCCCGCAGCTTCGCGAGCAGGTCGAAGATTTCCTTGACCATGAGGGGCGCCAGGCCCAGCGAGGGCTCGTCGATCATCAGCAGGCGGGGGCGCGCCATCATGGCGCGGCCGATCAGCAGCAACTGCTGTTCGCCGCCCGAAAGGTAGCCCGACGTGCGCGTGCGCAGTTCGGCCAGCCGCGGGATGAAGCCGTAGACCCGTTCCAGGCCCTGCTTCACATCGGCCATGCGCGCGAGCCGGTGGCCGCCCACCACGAGGTTCTGCTCCACCGTCATGTGACGCAATACCTTGCGCCCCTCGACCACATGCACCACGCCATCGGCCACCATCCGCTCGGCCGGGACGCCGGTGACGTCCTTGCCCAGCATGCGCACCTGGCCCGACGACACACGGCCGTCTTCCACGTCGAGCATGCCGGAGATGGCCTTGAGCGTGGTGCTCTTGCCGGCGCCGTTCGGGCCCAGCAGCACCGTGCATCCGCCCGAAGCCACCGCCAGCGTGATGCCTTTCAACGAAAGGATCACGTCGGCGTAGAGCACCTCGACGTTGTTGAGCGCGATCAGCGGTTCAGACACGGTCGCACGCTCACCACTTGGCCAGTTTGGGCACGGGCACGCCCTTGGCCACCGTGGTCAGCTTGCCGCCCACCACCTGGCCGATGTTGACGCGCGGATCCTTGATGGGAAACGGGGCTTCGACAGAGAAGTCGATGTCGCCGCCACCGGTGAAGCCGTAGAAGTCCTTGGCCGGGAAGCTCGTTCCGATCAGCGTGTTGTAGAGCATCTCGCCGGTCAGCTTGTCGCCGCCGTGCTTCTTGGCGGCCACTTCGATCGCGCGCACCATCACCAGCGTCTGGCTGATGCCGATGGTGGTGATCGAGTGCCATGGCGCCTTCAGTCCGTACTTGGCCGCGAGCAGGTCGTAGAACTTCTTGGCCTCGGTGTCCTCTTCGGTCGCGATCACGCTGCCGTGCACCTCGTAGTCGCCCTCCATGGCCGAAATGCTGCCCACCAGCTTCTGCAGCATCGCGGGTGAGTTCTGCAGGCTGTAGGCGATCGGCACGTTCTTGCCCAGCGCCTGCATGGCCCGCTTGACCGCCACCGCCTGTTGGATGTTGGTCGGCACCAGCACCACTTCGGCGCCGGCGTTGAGCACGCGGCGCAGCTGCAGCGTCACGTCGGCCGGCTGGGGCTCGACGTAGACCATCTCGACCAGGTTCACGATCGCGGGGTTCGCTTTCGCGTAGGCCGCGATGCCCTTGCCCATGTCGGCAAACGTGGGCGAGGCCTCGGTGGTGAACATCGCGATCTTCACCGAGCGGGTGCCACCGGCCTTGTTCTTCTGGAACCATTCGATGAATCCGGTCAACTCGTGCACGAAGGTGGGTCGCGTCGCCATCACCCACTGATTGGGACGCCAGCCGAAGCCGTTGGCCGCGGAACCCAGGATCATGGGCACCTTGTCGGTCGGCAGGCGCTGCTGCAGCGCCGAGGTGTCGGGGCCACCGAGCGAGAGGCCGATGACGGGTTTGGTGGCCAGCACGGCCGGCCACAGGCTGGCGGTCTGCGCCGTGTCGTAGCGCGTGTCGTAAGTCTTGAGCTCGAGCTTGACGCCGAGCTTGGCGCCGTGTTCGACGTTCCACCAGTTCACCACGCCCTCGCGCCCGGCGCCCAACATGGGCATGATCGCCGCGAACGGGCCGGAGTAGTCCGACAGGGCGGGGACCTGGTACACGGTCTGTGCACCGACGGGCAGCGCCGCCGAGGCCATCAGACCGGCCACGGTGGCGGCACCTGCCGCCCATTTCTTCAGTATCTTCATGGTTGTCTCCTAGGGTTGAACAAGCTTCCGCCGACGGCGGTCAGTACGGGAACGGCCAGAGTCGGTACGCCTTCTTCGTGATTCGCACGCGGTGCATCACGCCCTTGGGCTCGAAGAGGAGGAAGAGGATGATCACGGTGCCGAGCAGCACGTTCATGGCGGCGAAGACGAAGTCCTGCCCCACGGCCGGCACCCATTGAACGAAGCTGGGGCCGAGGCTGGTCACGCCTTCGCGGGCGAGCTGGATCATCACCGTGCCGATCAGCGCACCCACGATGGAGCCCAGGCCGCCGACGATCATCATGGCGATCATCCAGATGGCGTTGAACAGCGTGAATTGCTCCACCGACACGTGCCGCAGCGCCACCACCCAGAGGCCACCGGCCACACCGGCGTAGAACGCGCTCACCAGGAAGGCGCGCGCCTTGGTGGCGGCCACGGGAATGCCCATCATCCCGGCGGCCACGTCGTCGTCGCGCACCGCCTCGAAGCTGCGGCCGTGGCGCGAGCGCACGATGCCGAACGCCCCGATCGTCATGGCCACCAGCACCACGAAGGAGAACCAGTAGATCGCGCGGTCGTTGTTGAGCGAGATGCCGAGCGTGGAGGCGGACTCGACATGCAGTCCGCCCGCGCCCCCCAGCCAGCCCTGCGGCAGGTTGAGCACCAGGAAGTGGAACAGCGCCTGCGCCGCGATGGTGGTGAGCGCGAGGTAGAAGCCCTTGATGCGCGACGCCGTCAGGCCGAACATCACGCCGAACAGCGCAGCGCCGGCGCCACCGATCAGCAGCGCCGCGAGCGCGTCCCACCCGGCCGACATCGCCAGCGCCGCACCGTATGCGCCAACGCCCATGAACGCCGATTGCCCCAGGTTGATCTGGCCCGCGTAGCCCGTGCAGATCTGCAGGCCGAGCACGGCCACTGCGGTGATGAAGGTGGTGTAGCCGATGCTCACCCAGCGGTCCGAGGCCCACCAGGGCAGCGTGGCCAGCAGGAGCAGCAGCACGAGCAGGCAGACCCACTGCGCGCGGGTGCGGATCAGCGAGCGGTCGCCCGCGTGGCTGGTGAAGAAGGTACCGGAGGGATCCATCACACACGCTCCACGTGGCGCCAGCCGAACAGGCCGGTGGGGCGCACCAGCAGGATCAGCAGCATGAAAACAAAGGGCACGATGGACGAGGCGGAGCCGCCGATCGCCGGGTCGACGTAGGCTGCCACCAGCGCCTGCACGATGCCGACGATGGCGCCCGCGAGGATCAGCCCGCCGATCGATTCGAGGCCGGCGAGCAGCGCCACCGGGAGGGCGGCGAGTGCTACGTCGGCCGTCTGGACCGTGAGCGAGCGTCCGGTGAGCAGCACGATGGCGCCCGCCGTGGCGATCACCGAGCCCATCATCCAGGCCAGCGTCACCGCACGCTTGACCGAGATGCCGAGCGAGATCGCGGTCGTGGGCTCCTCGGCCACCGCGGTGAGCGTGAGGCCGGCGCGCGTGCGGTTGAAGAACCAGGACATGCCCACCGTGACCACCGCCGTGAGCGCCGCACCGATCACCAGCGGCGCCGGAAAGATCATCTCGCCGACGATGAAGGGCGTGGCCGGCAGCAGCACCGGGAACTGGCGGTCCGCCGCGCCCCACACCACGAGCACGATGCCGCGGATCAGGATCACCAGGCCGATGGTGACCATCACCATCGAAAACACCGACTCGCCCACCAGCCGCTCGAAGAACAGCCGCTCGATGAGCCATCCGTAGACGATCGCACACAGGAACGCCAGCGGAATGCCGAGCCAGGGCGAGAGGTTCGCGCCCAGCGTGAGCGTCCACACGGCATAGGCGCCGAGCATCATCAGCTCGCCCTGCGCAAAGTTGAACACCTTGCTGGCGCGGTAGATCACCATGAAGCCCAGCGCCAGCAGGGCATAGATCTGGCCCTGCAGGAACCCGTTCAGGAGATAGTTGAAGAAATCGATCATGGGTTCAGGTCTCCTGGGCGCGCGGTGCCGGCACGTGGCCGGTGGTCACGTCGGCGCGCAGCATGCCGGCGCGGCCGTCCTGGTAGCGCACCGGTATCTCGATCGTGGTGCCGGGCCGCCCGGCGTACATGGCTTCGATGAGCGGGCCGTAGCGCTGCTCGATGAAGTCGCGCTTGAGCTTGCGGGTGCGCGTGAGCTCGCCTTCGTCCGCGTCCAGCTCCTTGGGCAGGTTCACGAAGTGCCTGAGCTGCGCCTGCTCCGGCAGGGCCCGGTTCACGCCGGCGATTTCCTTCGCCACCTGCGCCAGCACTTCGGGGCGCTGCGACAGGTCGGTGAAGGTGGTGAACGACACGCCGTTGCGCTCGGCCCAGCGGCCGAACACGTCGCCATCGATGTTGACGAGCGCAGTGACGTGTTCGCGCGTCGGGTCGCCGACCACCATCACCTCGCGGATGTAGGGCGAGAAGCGCAGCCGCACCTCGATGAACTGCTTGGAGAACAGGTGTCCGCCCCGCAGCCGGCTCATGTGTTCCACGCGGTCGTAGTAGATGAGCTCGGTGCCGCTCGGGCCCTGGCCCACGGCGTCGCCGGTCCGGAACCAGTCGCCGTTCATCTTCTCCGCGCTCTTGTCGGGCTTGCCCCAGTAGCCGGCAAAGCCCGCGCCGCCGCGCACTTCGAGGCCGCCGTTGCCGTCCATGCGCCACTCCATCGGAACGCCCCAGGCGCTCGCCATGGCCACCGTCTCGCCGATGGTTTCGGCATTGACGCGCGCGCCCTGGTGCACCGTGATCAGCCCGAACTCGCTGCAGCCGTACACGTTGCGCAGCATCACGCCCATGGAGGCGAACAGGCGGAAGATGTCCGGTGCCACCGCCGCCCCGCCGGTGAAGGCGATGCGCGCGCGCTTCAGGCCCAGCTGCTCGCGCAAAGGGCGCAGCACCAGCGCGTCGGCCACCGGCAGCAAGGCGCGCACCCACCACGCACGCGCCCGGATGTCCATCTGCTCGGCGCGCGCCAGCTTGCCGATGCGCAGGCCCCAGTCCACCACCTTCTGCCGCCACGGCGCTGCGTCGAGCATGCGGGCATGCACGCGCGCGGCCAGGCTCTCCCACTGGCGCGGGCCGAAGAACACCATCTCGCAGGCGAGCTCGCGGGTTGCCTCCTGGATCTGGTCCGGCCGCTCCGCGAAGTTCACGCGCAGCGGGCGCATCAGGCCCATGGTGACGCCCACCCATTGCTCGGTGGCCCAGGAGAGCGGGATGTACGACAGGTACTCGCTGCCCTCTGGCACCTGCATGGTGTTGCCGATCAGGTCGGCGTTGTGCAGCAACGAAGCGTGCGTGGTGATCACGCCCTTCGGCGCGCCGGTGGTGCCCGAGGTGTAGGCCAGCACGGCAATGTCGCTGCTCTGGCCCTGCGCCACGGACTGCTCGAACCACGCGGCGTCTTCCGGCTTCGTGTCGCGCTCTGCGGTTCGGAAGGCGTCCCAGCCGAACAGGCCTTCGTTCCTGTACGACCACAGGCCGCCCGATTCCCACCACACCACGGTGCGCAGTGCGGGGCTGCGCGCCATCACGGGCAACACCTTGTCGACCTGTTCCTCGGGCCGGTTCTCGCTCAGCAGCACCACGGTCTGGCCGCGCTGCACGCCGCGCTCGCGCAGGCCCAGCGCGAGGGCGCGCACCTCGTTGCGCACGTCGTTCCAGCTGAACTCCTTCCACACGCCGTCGCGCTTGTGCCGCTGCGCCACCTCGGTGCCGCGCGTGGCGGCGTTGTGCGCCAGCCATTGCGGCAGCGTCTGCGGTGTCTGGCTCCAGGCCGCGCTCATGCGTGAACTCCCAGATACGCCGAGATGACGGCTTCGTCCTGTTGCACGGCCGCAGGCGTGGCGTCGGCGATCTTGCGACCGAAGTTCAGCACGATCACGCGGTCGGCGATGTCCATCACCACGCCCATGTCGTGCTCCACCAGCACCACGGGGATCCGCCGCGACTCGCGGATGTCCAGGATGAAGCGCGCCAGGTCTTCCTTTTCTTCGGTGTTCATGCCGGCCATGGGTTCGTCCAGCAACAGCATGCGCGGCTCCATGGCCAGCGCGCGGCCCAGGTCCACGCGCTTGCGCATGCCGTAGCCCAGCGTGCCCACCGGGTGGTGGCGCAGGTGCTCGAGCTCCAGAAAGGAGAGGATTTCCTCCGCCACGACACGCTGCGCCACCTCTTCGCGATGCGCGAAAGGGTAGTAGAAGAAGGCCGTGGTCAGCGTGCTCTTCATGTGCATGTAGCGGCCCACCAGGATGTTGTCGAGCACGCTCATGTGCGGCAGCAGATGGGTGCCCTGGAAAGTGCGGGCCAGGCCGGCCTGCGCCACGCGATGCACCGGCCAGCGTCCGATGTCCCGCCCGTCGAAACGCACCGTGCCCTGGCTCGGCCGGTAGAAGCCGGAGAGCACGTTCAGCAGCGAGCTCTTGCCTGCGCCGTTGGGGCCGATGAGGGCCACCAGTTCCTGGTGGCCGATGTCCACCGAAATCCCGGACAGGGCCGTGACGCCACCGAACTTCAGCGTGAGGTCGCGCGCTTCCAGCATGGCGGTCGATGGGCGAACGTCAGTCATGGGGGTGGGCCTCCGGCAACGCGGTGAAGCGCGGCGCGCCGCTCGTGCGGGGTTCGCCGGCGGGCGTCGTGGCGTAGAGGCCGCGCGCCACGTTGTGCGGATGCACGGCGGCTTCGGCCAGGGTGAGCACCGGGGCGAAGCAGGCGTCCGAGCCTTCGAGCAGGTCGCACCAGTGCTGGCGCGGCCGGGTCAGGAAAAGGGCGCGAACGCGCTCCTTCAGGGCGGGCCAGGCGGCGGTGTCGAACTGCGCGGCGACGTCCACGTCGGCCAGGCCGAGCCGGGCGACCAGCAGCGCATAGAACTGCGGTTCGATGGCGCCCACGGTCACGAAGCCGCCGTCCGCGCAGCGGTACGCATCGTAGAAGGGCGAGTCATGAAACACGCTCGGCGCGGGGCCGCCCAGGCCGCCGGTGCCGGCGATCCATTGCGCCAGCCCGCCGAGCATGGCGACCACGTCGACGATGGCTGCATCCACCACGCAGCCCTGACCGCTCTGGCGCGCCTGCAGCACACCGCTCACGATGCCCAGGGCCAGTCCCAGCGCGCCGCCCGCATCCCCCAGCACCGTGGGCGGCGATACCGGAACCTGCCCGTGCACGGCCGAGAGCGAGAGCATGCCGCTGAGCGCAACATAGTTGATGTCGTGCCCCGCGGCCTGCGCCAACGGGCCTTGCTGGCCCCAGCCGGTCATGCGGCCGTAGACCAGCTTCGGGTTCACCGCCGCGCAGGCATCGGGGCCGAGGCCCAGGCGCTCCATCACGCCCGGGCGGTTTCCTTCGATCAGCGCGTCTGCGCCGGCCACGAGCGCCAGCGCACGGCGCACGTCGTCGGGATTCTTCAGGTCGAGTTCAATGACCTGCTTGCCTTCGCGCAGCGGTGGCTGCCCGCCGTTCGACAGC
>SEGN01000157.1 GCA_004211245.1 Variovorax sp. | reverse complement strand
GAGGCGGACTTCACCGAAGCCACCCGACAGGCTGACGGTCGAACGGCGCTGGAACGTCAGAGCGCTCGGATTGCCGTCGTCGTTGCTCATCGGAGCTTCGAGCCAGAAGCTGGCAGCCAGGCCGCCGCCGAGGTCTTCAGTGCCACGGAAACCGAGGCGGCTGGAGTTGTAGGCCGAGTTGTTCAGACCAGTCCTGCTCGTCTTGAGCGAGTTCGGCAGGTAGGAGTACGCGAACGGATTGGCGATGAGCGCGAAGGGGTTGGCGACATACAGCTCGCTCTTGTTCGACACGCTGCTGATCGAGGCATCAACGACGCCGAACAGGGTGACGGACGACTGGGCAGAGGCAACACCGGCAACAGCCAGGGCAGCCAGAGCAACTAGGGATTTTTTCATTGCAAGTTTCTCCAAGGTTAAACATAGGGCTCCGGTGCAGAGGGCTCACCGTGACTGGCACTTTTTGTGCTCCCACCGGACCCCGGGCCAACCTCCTTTTGGGAAGTTGTCGCTATTGCACCAGAGCCGCCCCGTCAGGGCAAAACAATTCAGCCGAAATATGGGAAGCACTCCGCGTTTCGTTGCAGAGTTGCAACAAAGGTTTGGAGGTCACTCTGGCGCCGGGAACCGGAATTCCGGGCGCGCCATCGGCGCCTGTGGCGCAGATGCGTTCAAATCCCCGCATGACCCGATCGCTTGACCCTCTCTTGACGGCCGTGGACGGCGCGCTGCGCACCCTGTTTGCACGCCCGCATGCCAGCCGTTCCCTGCCGAAACCCGCTCAGCCGCCCGGGCGGCTGAGCGACGCCGAGCGGCGCGAAGCCGGGGCGCTGATGCGCGTGAACCACGTGGGCGAGGTGTGCGCTCAGGCGCTCTACACCGCTCAGGCGGCGGTGACCCTCGACCCCTCCCTGCGCGCGCACTTCGTTGCGGCAGCGGATGAAGAAACGGACCATCTCGCCTGGACGCGGCAGCGACTGAACGAGCTCGGCGCGCGTGCATCCCTTCTCAACCCTTTGTGGTACGCAGGTGCATTCGGGCTGGGTCTGGTGGCCGGCCGGCTAGGCGATGCACTGAGCCTGGGTTTCGTGGCCGAAACCGAGCGTCAGGTCGAAGCGCATCTGGACGGCCACCTGGAACGGCTGCCTGCCGGCGACACCGAGTCGCGTGCCGTCGTCCTGCAGATGAAAGCGGACGAAGCGCGCCATGCCGCCGAAGCGCGCAGTGCGGGCGGCCAGGAGTTGCCGGCGCCGGCGCGCGCCGCAATGCGCCTGGCCTCGCGGGTCATGACGACTGTGGCGCACCGGATCTGAGCGCGGGCCGTCAGGTTTCGATCAGTTCGAAGCTGGTCGTGATCTCTGCCGTTTTGCCCAGCATGATGGTGGCGGAGCAATAGGTGTCGTGGCTCAGCGCGATCGCACGCTCGACCGCGCTCGCCGGAATGCCCTTGCCGGCGACAGTGAAGTGCATGTGGATCTTCGTGAACACCTTGGGATCCTTCTCTGCACGCTCACTCGTGAGCTTGACGCTGCAGCGCTCGACCTTGTGCCGGCCGCGCTTGAGGATCAGCACCACGTCGTAGGCCGTGCAGCCGCCGGTGCCGGCAAGCAGCGTTTCCATGGGCCGCGGCGCCTGGTTGCGGCCACCGTTCTCGGGCTTGGCCGAGTCCGGTGCCCCGTCCATCGCCAGCACATGGCCACTGCCGGTTTCGGCCACAAAACCCATCGGGGACCGGGTTCCGGCGGCGCCGGTCCAACTGACTGTGCATTCCATCGATCGACTGTCTCCAAGAGGAACCCGCGGGGAAAATTTCACGCCTGAACGGGTTTGTGTGGGAAAAGCACCACCGCTTGTTGCATTGCAGCAAACAGTCGATATACTTTATTTCATCGCGCAGTCATTTGCTGCGCACCGGTTGTCTCCTCCACCCTTCCAATTGGTGGATTTAGCCCCGAGTCGAAAGACTCGGGGCTTTTTTCTTCGCGGTTTCGCTTCCCCAAAGCGCATCCCCACTCTAGCTCTGGCGCCGGAAAGGGCAGTTGCTCTGGCTGCCCTGGCTGTTGCCGGTGTTGCCTCTGCCCAGTCGTCCGTCACCCTGTTCGGCGTCGTTGATGCCTCGGTCAGCCACTACGAAACCAGCAGCCGTTCCCTGATCACCGGCTCCAGCATCAAGCAAAGCCAAACCGTGCTGGGCAACTCGGGTTACAACTCGAGCCGCCTTGGCTTCCGTGGTACCGAAGACCTCGGCGGCGGCCTGGCTGCCAGCTTCTGGCTCGAAGCGCCGATTAGCAACGACGACGGCAATCCGAGCGCTCTGACGTTCCAGCGTCGTTCGACTGTTAGCCTGTCAGGTGGTTTCGGTGAAGTCCGCCTCGGCCGTGACTACACCCCCACTTTCTGGAACGACACCGTATTCGATCCGTTCGGCACCAACGGCGTTGGCACCAATGTCATCTCTTCGGCACACAGTGCCGTCCTGACGAGCGTGGGACTTCCCTCCGACTCGAACTATGTCCGTGCAAACAACACAGTTGGCTATTTCCTGCCGTCCAATCTGGGAGGCTTCTACGGTCAAGTGCAATACGGAATGCACGAGAACGTGAAGACCAGCGGGGTTGAGGTGAGCAAAGCGGGCCGCTATGTGGGCGGTCGAGTCGGCTACGCGAACGGCCCGGTAGACGTTGGGCTTGCATATGGCAGGAGCGATGTCGTCAACAACGGCGCAGGAACCGGTGTCGACGTTAGAACATTGAACCTTGGCGCTTCGTATGACTTCGGTGTTGTGAAGCTCTTTACCGAATTGTCCCGCGTCACCAACGAGTTCTACTCATATCAGTTGGGCTCTGGAAAGATCGACCTCAATGGATTCTTGATCGGTGCCACTGCACCGGTCGGCGCTGGATTGATCCGCGTTGCCTACTCCCAGGCCAAGGCAGACTTGGATAGCAGTTACGATCCGCGCAGCCGTAAGTTTGCAATCGGCTACGTGCATAACCTGTCGAAGCGGACCGCGCTGTACACCACGGTTGCCCGGGTCGCGAACAAGAACGGCGCACCGATCACCGTCGGTGGCACCCCCCGATTTTCTACTGCCGCTGGCTACGAACCCCGCAATTCGACCGGCTATGACTTCGGTATCCGTCACGCCTTCTGATCGATCACCGGTCTGATCCGATGCTGGCTCCAGCCAGTTCGATTCGATTCAGTGTCAAGCCGCCCAGCGCAAGCCGGGCGGCTTCTTGGCTTTGTTCAACTTACACGGCCACGCCTGCTTTGCAGCAGGCCCACATTCATTTCACCGTTCAAAACCGACGCATAGAACCGCTCGACCATGTTCACGCTCGTGCGCGCGTTGCGCGCCAAGGTCAGCATGTCAATGCCCTGCCCATACAACAACCGCAATGTGATGGCGGTATGGCGCAGGCAATAAAGCGTCCTCAATTGCCCGAGCGGACCCTTCTCAAGCGCAGTCACCTCGAGTGCCCAACGGAAAAGAAAATTGAGCACCGCCAGAGCGTGCTCTCGGTTCTTCAACTGCGGCATGAAGATGTAGTCTTCCGCGCCGCCAGCGCCTTGTTCGCGACGGCGCTCAAGCAAGCATTCATAGACCCGCACAGCGGGACGCAAGCTCACCATGGGCTGGCTGTGCCGCTTGGTCTCGGGCAAATTCATTCGCAGATAGACGTGTTTGCCGCGCACGATTTCGATGTGCTTGTGCTTCATGAACTTGATGTCGCTCGGACGAACGAAGGTGTTCACCATCCAGCGGATCAACCAGGGCAACTCATCGGGCATGACGAGCAACTCGCGTGCAATCCAGAAGCGTTCGCCGGCATCGAGTTCGTCGAGCACCGGATGCGGTTGTCCGCGCAACCTGCGTGCAGCGGCCACCACGGCACGGTACTCCGCAACGCTGAAGCTGCCGCGCGGCTGACTGCGCACCTTGACCTTCGGAAACGCAGGCGCGCTGCGAAGCACACCGATGTTCACGCCATGCGTGATCACCTTGCGCAGCAACACCAGGTACTGCGCAATGGTCGTGCTGGTGAAGCCCTGCTCCCCAAGATGGTCGATCAGCCGTTGCGCATCGGAGGTGGCAAATGCCTGCGCCGGCACTTGACCCAACAGCGGAACGATGTGGGCCCGCAATCGGTTGCCCATCACCTGCCAAGTGGGCCGTCCGATTTCGCCGCGTTGCACGCGCGCAGCCTCTGCCTGCATCAACCCTTTGGAAAGGTCGCTGACAGAAACTGTTAACAAATTTTGTTCATTTGTTAATTGACTTGCGGGCGCATGAATCGCGGGATAAGCACGCTCAAAAAATCCCGAATCGTTCGCGGCTGGGGCTCTTTGAATGAGGTTTATGACATTTGTGTCCATGTCAGCTTGCCAGGGGTGTGATCTGCGCCTCGGCCGGCAACCATGCGCAGGGCGTGGCGCTGAGCGCGCGCACGCTCGGCACCCGCGCCGTGATCGTGATGCCGGTGACGACGCCCCAACTCAAGATCGACGCGGTGCGCGCGCTCGGCGGCGAGGTCGCACTCTTCGGTGACAGCTATTCCGATGCCTACAGCCACGCACTCGAACTGCAGGCCGCGCAGGGCTTGACCTTCGTGCATCCGTTCGACGACCCCGACGTGATCGCCGGCCAGGGCACGATCGCCATGGAGATCCTGCGCCAGCATCAGGGCCCGCTCGACGCCGTGTTCGTCGCCATCGGCGGGGGAGGCCTGATTTCGGGCGTCGCCAACTACATCAAGGCCGTGCGGCCGGAGATCAAGGTGATCGGCGTGCAGATGAACGACTCCGACGCGATGATGCAGTCGGTGTCGGCACAGCGGCGCATCACGTTGGGGGACGTCGGCCTGTTCTCCGATGGCACCGCCGTCAAGCTGGTCGGCGAGGAGACTTTCCGCATCGCGCGTGAACTGGTCGACGAGTTCATCACGGTCGACACCGATGCGGTATGCGCCGGCATCAAGGACATCTTCGTGGACACCCGCGGCATCGTCGAGCCGGCCGGGGCGCTGGCGGTGGCGGCCATCAAGCAGTACGTCGACAAGCACGGCACGCGCGGCGAGACCTATGCCGCCATCCTCTGCGGCGCCAACATGAATTTCGACCGGCTGCGCTTCGTCGCCGAGCGCGCCGAGGTGGGCGAGGAGCGCGAGGCACTTTTCGCCGTCACCATTCCGGAAGAGCGCGGCAGCTTCCGGCGTTTTTGCGAACTGGTGGGCGAACTGCCCGGCAGCTCCCGCAACGTGACCGAATTCAACTACCGCATCAGCGACGCGGCGGAGGCACATGTGTTCGTCGGCCTCACGACCAGCACGCGGGGTGAATCGACCACCATTGCCGACACCTTCGTTGCACATGGCTTCGGCGCGCTCGATCTCACCCACGACGAGCTCGCCAAGGAACACATTCGCCATATGGTGGGCGGGCGCACCGGGCTCGCGGGCAACGAACGGTTGCTGCGGTTCGTGTTTCCCGAGCGTCCGGGCGCGCTGCTGAAGTTCCTGAGCCTGATGCAACCCAACTGGAACATCAGCCTGTTTCACTATCGCAACCAGGGCGCCGACTACGGCCGCATCCTGGTCGGCATGCAGGTGCCCGCGGCGGACCATGCGGCCTTCGACCGGTTCCTGCAGACGCTGGCCTACCCGTTCGTCGAGGAAACCGGCAATCCCGTCTACCAGCTCTTTCTGAGGGCCTGAGCAAACAGTCAGGGCGCCGGCGGCGGGCCCGGGATCGCCAGCGGCCGTGCCGGCAACTGCAGCGTGAAGGCGGCCGGCCCCTGCGCACTGCCGCCGAGCGTGGCAGCGCGCGCGCCGACCGACTGCAGCACATAGCCGTCGGCGAGCCTGCCGCCGACGCGGAAGGGCCGCGCCGGTTTGCCGTCGACTGCGATCAAGGCGGCGCCCTGCCCGTCCGCGTCGGCGATGACGCCCAACAACACGAACCGGCTGGCCGCGTCGGGGCTGGCCGCGGCCACCGCGGGCGCGTCCACGGCCCCGAGGAGCCGGCCTACCGCGATGGGATCCACGGCAGCTGGCGCGGCCGCCACCGCCGGCGGCGCCACCGCATCGGCCGGCGCCGGCGCTGATCGTGCCGAACGTGATCGGCCGCGCCGACGATGCGCGCGCCACCGCCGCGCGCACCGACGTCAACAACCTGATGCAGGCGCTCAAGCTGTATCGCCTCGACAACCAGCGCTACCCGACCGCCGACCAGGGCCTGCAGGCATTGCTCACCCGGCCGACCGCCGGGCCGGCGGCGCCGAACTGGAAGCCGTACGTCGAGAAACTGCCGAGCGACCCGTGGGGCAAGCCCTATCAGTACCTCAACCCCGGCATCAAGGGTGAGATCGACGTGTTCTCACTGGGCGCCGACGGGCAGCCGGGCGGCGAAGGCAACAATGCCGACATCGGCAGCTGGCAATAGGCCTTCTCGCAGGGGTTCTTGCGGCTTCACGCTGCTCGAACTGATGGTGGTGATCGCCATCATGGCGCTCGCCACCGCGGGCGTCGCATTCGCGATGCGCGACAACGAACAGGCCGCGCTCGAACGCGAGGCCGACCGCCTTGCCGTGTTGCTCGACGCGGCGCGCGCGCAATCGCGCGCCAGCGGCGCCACCGTACGCTGGCGCGTCACGACGGAAGGTTTCGTTTTCGACGGCCTGCCGCCCGGCGCCTTGCCGAACGGCTGGCTCAACCCCGGCACCCGTGCGCAGCCGGCGTTGGCCGACGGGCGGGCCAGCAGCGTGTTGCTCCTCGGGCCCGACCCGATCATCGCGGCACAGCAGGTGGTGTTGACATCCGAAGGCCCGCCCGCGCGCAGCCTTCGGTTGGCAACCGACGGGCTGCGGCCTTTTGCGGTCGTGCCGTGAAGACGCGTCGCCACCGCGGCTTCACGCTGATCGAGGTGTTGGTCGCGTTGGGCATCGTCGCCATCGCATTGATGGCCGGCACGCAGGCAACCGGTGCCCTCACGCGCAACGCGCAGCGCCAGTCCGATGTGCTGCTGGCCCAACTCTGTGCCGAGAACGAACTGATCAAGGCACGGCTCGCGCGCGTGATGCCAGCGGTGGGGGACAGCAGCCTGGTCTGCACGCAGGCCGCCACGAACTTCGATGTCACGGTGTCGACCACCGCCACGCTGAACCCGAACTTCCGCCGCGTCGACGTGCAGGTGCGCGATGCCGACGCGGCGCCGGTGCTGCGT
Source organism: Variovorax sp. (assembly GCA_004211245.1). GTDB lineage: Bacteria > Pseudomonadota > Gammaproteobacteria > Burkholderiales > Burkholderiaceae_C > Variovorax. Next base: position 11,626 of record SEGN01000157.1, on the reverse strand, counting down.
GTGTCCACCGTGGTCGGGCGGTACTGAGCGATGAAGCGCCTGCGCGGCTTCACGCTGATCGAACTCCTGGTCGCCATCGCGGTGATGGCATTGTTGGCGATCATGAGTTGGCGCGGGCTCGACGGCATGGCGCGCGCGCAGGAGCGCAACAAGGCGCGCGGCGAAGCGGTCCTGACGCTGCAAACCGCGCTGTCGCAATGGAGCGCCGACCTCGACGCGATGACGCAGCTACCGACCACCCGCCCGCTCGACTGGGACGGCCGGCTGTTGCGCATCACCCGACGCGGCACGGACGACTTGCGTCCCGTGATGTACGTGGTGGCGTGGGCGGTGCGCAGCGATGCGAATGGCACCCACTGGGCCCGCTGGCAATCTGCCGCGCTGACCGGCCGGGACGAGTGGCAACTCGCCTGGAACCGCGCCGCGAGCTGGGCACAAGACGGCGTTGCGCGCAACGACGCACAGGGCACCGAGGTCGCGCTGATGCCCGTCGAAGGCTGGCAGCTGTCCTATTTCCGCAATGACATCTGGGGGCCGGCGACCGGTGCCGAGGCGCTCGGCAGCAGCGACCCCTTGCCGGACGGCGTTCGGCTGGTGCTGACCCTGCCCCCCGGCCCCGCGCTGACCGGCCTGCTGACACGCGACTGGGTGCGGCCGACGGCCGGCGCACCGAAGGCATGACGCTGCAAGGCCGCCCTCCCTCGTCGGCGCATCAGCGCGGCGCCGCACTCCTCGCCGCCATGTTGACGGTGACGCTGGTCGCCACCCTCGCCGCGGCCGCGCTGTGGCAACAGTGGCGCGCGGTGGAGGTCGAATCGGCCGAGCGCGCGCGCGTGCAGTCGGCCTGGGTGCTGGTCGGCGCACTGGACTGGGCGCGGCTCATCCTGCGCGAGGACGGCCGCGCCGGCGGCCCCGATCACCTGGCCGAACCCTGGGCCGTGCCGCTGGAAGAAGCGCGACTTTCGAGCTTTCTCTCCGCCGAGAAGAACATTGCCAGCGATGCGCTGGAGGGACTGCCGGACGCCTTTCTTTCCGGCCGCATCGTCGATGCGCAATCCAAACTGAACGTGCTGAACCTGGTCGAAGGCAACCGGCCGTCACCGCTTGCCGTCGCAAGTTTCGCCAAGCTGTTCGACATGCTGGGGCTGCCCGCGGGCGAATTGAGTTTGCTGACCACGGGCGTGCAGCGCGCCAACGCCGGCGTAACGGTCACGACGGGAATCGGCGCGGCCAGCCCTGCTGCGGCGGCTGCGGCATCCGCACCGGCAAATTCGGCAGGCAGCACGCTCACCAGCACAACCGGCAGCAGCGGCGGCGCCCCACTGATGCCGCAGCATCTGGCCCAACTCGTGTGGTTCGGCCTTTCGCCGCAAACCGTCGCCGCTCTGGAACCCTACGTGACGGTGTTGCCGACACGGACGACGCTCAACATCAACACGGCCAGTGCGGAAGCCCTCTTTGCCAGTGTGCCGGCGCTCGATCTGGCCGGCGCCAAGCAACTCGTGGCGCAGCGCACGCGCAACCATTTCCGCAGTCTCAACGACACGAGCAGCGTGGTGCGCGACCAGACCAGCGCATTCGACGCCACGCGACACAGCGTCGGCACCAACTACTTCGAAGTGCATGGCCGCCTGCGCCTGGACAAGACCTGGGTGGAGGAACATTCGCTGCTGCGGCGCGATGGCATCACGGTCACGACGCTGTGGCGAGAGCGTGGCGCCGGCGCCACGCTGCCCGCGAGCAACCCCTGAGCCGAAGGCCGTCCTGAAGCTTTCCCGGGTAATACTGGCCAAATCGCCCGTCCCATCTGTAGCACACGCTATCAAACTTGTAGCGATTCCTGCAGGCCGGCTCCTACAATGGTTACCCTTTTTCACATCGCCCCTCCATGTCCACGCTGATCGTCTGTCCACCGCTCTCGCCGGCGCATGCCGCTGCGGAGCATGGCTGGGCGCAGGTCGCGGATGACGGCCGCACGCTGATGGGGCACGGGAGCGCGCCGCTGGTGCTGTTGCCGGCAGGGGACGACGTCACGGTGATGGTGCCGGGCCCGGCCCTCTCATGGCACAGAGTGACGCTGCCCGCCGGCAACCTCGGCGGTGCTGCGCGGCTGCGCGCCGTGCTCGACGGCCTGCTGGAAGAACGGCTTCTCGACGAGCCGGAAGCCCTGCACTTTGCGCTCGAACCGGGTGCCAAGCCGGGCGCGACGGTCTGGGTTGCGGCCACCCACCGCATCGCGCTGCGGGCGGCCGTGCAGGCGCTCGAGGCTGCTGGCCGCCGCGTGACGCGCATCGTTCCCGAATTCGCACCCCAGCCCGATGGCGCGCCGGCTCTGTTGTTCGCCACTGGCGAGCCGCAGGCCGCGTTCCTCACCGTCTGCGATGCCAGCGGCGTCACCACATTGCCGCTCGATGCGGCGGGCATGGCGCTGGCTGCAGGCACGCCGCTCGACACCGCGGTCTCGAGCGCCGAACCGGCCGTCGCGGCCGAGGCCGAGACACTGCTGGGCCAGCGCCTGCCGATCGCGCAGGCGCCGGAGCGCTGGATGCAGGCGGCGCGCGCGCCATGGGACCTCGCCCAGTTCGACCTGGCCAGCAGCGGACGGGCCCGCGCCGGCAAGAAATTCGCGGCGCTGCTGCAAACGCTGCGCCACGCGCCGCAGTGGCGTGCCGCGCGTTGGGGCGCCGTGGTGCTGGTGGTGGCGCAGCTGATCGGCCTCAACGCCTGGGCCTGGAAGGAGCGCCATGCGCTCGAGGCCAAGCGCGGTGCCATCCACAACATCCTGACCCAGACATTCCCGTCGGTGAAGCTCGTGGTCGATGCACCGCTGCAGATGGCGCGCGAAGTCGCCGGCCTGCAGCAGGCCACCGGTGGCGTCGCCACGCTCGACCTGGAGCCCATGCTGGTGGCGTTGGGCACCAGCCTCCCCCCCGGCCGCGTGCCGAACGCGCTCGACTACAGCGCAGGCCAACTGCGGCTGCGCGGGCTGAATCTGTCGGCGGACGAGGTCAACGGCCTGGCCACTGCACTGGCGCCACGCGGCTATGTCGCACGCAGCGAAGGCGACCTTCTGCTGGTGCAGGCGGAGGCCGGGCGATGAGCCGCATCGAAACGCTCCGTGCGCGCTGGGCCGAACTGGCGCCGCGCGAGCGGCGCATGGTCGCCCTCGCCGGCACGCTGGTGCTGCTCGCGCTGCTGTGGTGGCTGGCGCTGGCGCCGGCGCTGCGCACGCTGGCGGCAGCACGCGACGAGCACGCCAGGCTCGACGCCCAACTGCAGCAGATGAGCACGCTCCAGACACAGGCACGGGCGCTCCAGGCTCAACCACGCGCCAACCGCGACGAGTCGCTGCGCGCTTTGGAAAGCGCCGTGCGGCAGGGGCTCGGACCCAATGCCCAGTTCGCCGGCGCCGGGGACGGCGCGAACGTGGCACTGCGCGGCACGCCGGCCGACCAGTTCGCCCAATGGCTGGCGCAGGCGCGCAGCAATGCCCGGGCGGTGCCGCGCGAAGCGCACCTGACGCGTGCCCAGACCCCGCCGCCCGCCCCCAATGCCAAAGCTGCCGACGAGCCGGCCCGGGTGCGCTGGGACGGCACCCTGGTGATGGCCCTGCCGGCCGCAACGCGTTGAGCTCCACCATGCTGCCGCGCACCGCACCCCCTCCTGCGCCACCGGCCGCCGGCTGGCGCTGGGCCGTGCTCGGTGGGCTGTGCGGCATCGTGGCCACGGTGGCGCTGTTCGCACCCGCGCGCTGGCTGGCGCAGGGGTTGAAGGACGCCACCGACGGCCGCCTGGTACTGGTGAACCCGCGCGGCACGGTGTGGAACGGCAGCGCCGGCGTGGTGTTTGCAAGCGGCCAGGGCGGCGCCGAATCGATTTCGCTGCCGGGCCTGCTCGACTGGAAGCTGCGCCCGGCCTGGGGCGGCGTAACGGCCGCGCTCGAACTGCCCTGCTGCGCGCCGCAGCCGCTGCAGTTCAGGGCGCTGCCGCACCGCGAGGGCCTCCAGCTCGATTGGCGCGACGGCCGGTCGCGCTGGCCGGCGGCCTTGCTGGCCGGTTTCGGCGCGCCCTGGAACACGCTCAGGCCCGAAGGCGTGCTCGACATCGCCACCCAATCGTTTTCGATGCGCTGGAACGGCCCGCAACTCGCGCTGGCCGGCCGCGCCACGCTCGCGGCCACCGACATCTCGTCGAGTCTGTCGACGCTCAAGCCGATGGGCAGCTACCGCCTCACACTCGAGGGTGGGGCCCAACCCACCGTGTTGCTCGCCACGCGCGACGGCAGCCTGCAGCTCAGCGGCAGCGGCCGCTGGAACGGCCGCGCGCTGCGCTTCGACGGCGAAGCCAGCGCCGCGCCGGGGCGCGAGGACGCGCTCTCGAATCTCCTGAACATCATCGGACGGCGCGAAGGCGCGCGTTCGCTCATTACACTGGGTTGACCATGAAGCCTCTGTCTTCAATCGGCGCTCGCATCGGCATCGTCGCACTCGCGGTGCAGGTGCTGTTCGCCACCTGCATGCCTGCCGCGTTCGCGCAGCAGGAGGCCGGCGCGCCCCGCCGCGGCGAGCCGATCACGCTCAATTTCACCAACGCCGACATCGAATCGGTAGCGCGCACCATGGCCGTCGTGACCGGCCGCGATGTGGTGGTCGATCCGCGCGTGAAGGGCACCGTCACGCTGCAGACGGATCGCGCCATTGCGCCGGCTGCGGCGTTCAACCAGTTCGCCGCAGCGCTGCGGCTGCAGGGCTTCGCCGTGGTCCAGACCGACGGGCTCTACAAGGTGGTGCCCGAGGCCGATGCCAAGATCCTCGCCACCACCGTGACGACCTCGACTGCGGGCACGGCGGGCTCGGGCGGCAGTTCGATCGTGACGCAGGTGTTTCGGCTCAACTATGAATCGCCCAACAACCTGCTGCCGGTGCTGCGCCCGCTGATCGCGCCGAACAACACCATCAACGTGAACCCCGGCAACAACTCGCTGGTGATCACCGACTATGCCGACAACATGCGCCGGCTCGGCCGCATCATCGCGGCGCTCGACGTACCGAACGCGTCCGACATCGAGGTGATCCCGCTCAAGCACTCGATCGCCACCGACCTCGTGCCGCTGGTGCAGCGGCTGATCGACGGCGGCGCCGCCGGGGCCACGGGTGGTGCGCCGGGAACGGCCGCCGATGCATCCTTTCGCACGACGCTGCTGGCCGAGCCGCGCAGCAACGCGTTGATCCTGCGTGCCGCGAATCCAGCCCGCGCGCAGCTGGTTCGCACGCTGGTCGACCGGCTGGACCGCGCGCCGATCGACAACGGCAACAACCAGGTTGCCAATCTGCAGAACGGCGGGCTGCAAGGCAACTCGCCGGCGAGCACGCCGCTCAACAATGGCAACCAGCCCTCCACCGGAGGCCAGATCCAGGCCGACCCGGCCACCAATTCGCTGATCATCACGGCCTCGGAGCCCCAGTACCGGCAGATCCGCGCCGTGGTCGACCGGCTCGACGGACGGCGCGCGCAGGTCATGATCGAAAGCCTGATCGTCGAGGTCAACGCCACCAAGGCCGCCGAATTCGGCGTGCAATGGCAGTCGGCACTGGGCAAGAGCGGCGACCGCAACGTGGGCGTGATCGGCACCAACTCGAGCCTGGGCGGGCAGAACATCATCGATCTCGCCGTCGGGCTCGCCACCGGCAACACCGCGACCCGGCCGTCGAGCGGGCTGAACTTCGGCATCGGCCACCGCATCAACGGGCAGTACGTGCTGGGCTTCCTGGCACGTTTCCTGGCCAGCAACGGCGAAGGCAACGTGCTGTCGACGCCCAACCTGCTGACGCTCGACAACGAAGAGGCCAAGATCGTGATCGGCCAGAACGTGCCGTTCGTGACCGGCCAGTACGCCTCCACCAACGGCAACACCTCGACCATCAACCCGTTCACCACGGTCGAGCGCAAGGATGTGGGCCTGACCATGCGCGTCAAGCCGCAGATCAACGAGAACGGCACGATCAAGCTGTCGATCTTCCAGGAGGTGTCGAACGTCGATGCCGCAACGCGCAACGACCTGAACGGCCCGACCACCAACAAGCGCAGCATCGAATCGAACGTGCTGGTCGAGGACGGCAGCGTGGTGCTGCTGGGGGGGCTGCTGCAGGACGACTATTCGTCAAGCACCGAGAAGATTCCGCTCGCCGGCGACATCCCGATTCTCGGCAATCTCTTCAAGAGCGAGACGCGCAGTCGCAACAAGACCAATCTGATGGTGTTCATCCGGCCGGTGGTGATGCGCGACGGCGCCACGACCGATGCGTTCTCGGCGGACCGCTACGACATGATGCGCCAGCTGCAGCAGGCCACCCAGCCGCAAAGCACGCTGCCGCTGAATTCGGTGCGCGACTCCGCCGTGCTGCCGCCCCTGCCGGAACCCACGCCGACGCCCGGCGTCTCCTCCGATCGCCGCATCGAGGGCACGCGCCTGGTGCCGCCGCCGCTGATGCCTTCGAGCAACTACCGCCTCGGCAACGGTCCGCTGAAAGGTGCGCTGCCGCCCACCGCCGACCCGGCCAGCGCGCGCGAGCTCCCCTGATGCGTTATCCGCTGCCCTACGCCTTCGCGCGCAGCCAGCAGCTGCTGCTGGAGCAGGCCGACGACGGCAGCGCCACGCTCTGGATGCCGCAGAACCCGCCGCGCAGCGCGCTCGGCGAGGTGATGCGCAAGTACGCGGTCACCACGTTCGAACCGCTCGCGGCGCCGGTGCTCGCGCAGCGCATCAGCGCGGCTTACGCGCAAGGCGAATCGAGCGCCGCCTCCGTGGTGAGCGAGGTCCAGAGCGATGCGGACCTCACCCGCATGATGCAGGAGCTGCCGGCGGTGGAAGACCTGCTGGAGAGCGCGGGCGACGCGCCGATCATCCGCATGCTGAATGCCCTGCTCACCCAGGCCGCGCGCGACGGCGCCAGCGACATCCACATCGAGCCCTACGAGCGCACGTCGTCGGTGCGCTTTCGCATCGACGGCACGCTGCGCGAGGTGGTGCAGCCCAACCGTGCACTGCACGCGGCGCTGATCTCGCGCCTGAAGATCATGGCCGACCTCGACATCGCCGAGAAGCGGCTGCCGCAGGACGGCCGCATCAGCCTGCGCATCGGGACCCGCGCGGTCGACGTGCGGGTGTCGACGCTGCCCAGCGCCCACGGCGAGCGCGCCGTGCTGCGCCTGCTCGACAAGACCGAGTCGAAACTCACGCTCGAGGCGGTCGGCATGCAGGGCGACACGCTGTCGCGCTTCGAACACCTGATCGGCCAGCCGCACGGGATCATCCTGGTGACCGGCCCGACCGGCTCGGGCAAGACCACCACGCTCTACGCGGCGCTGGGCCGGCTCGACGCGGGCCGCAGCAACATCATGACGGTGGAAGATCCGATCGAGTACGAGCTGCCCGGCGTCGGCCAGACGCAGGTCAACGCCAAGATCGAACTGACCTTCGCGAAGGCCTTGCGCGCGATCCTGCGACAGGACCCGGACGTGATCATGATCGGCGAGATCCGCGACTTCGAGACCGCGCAGATCGCCATCCAGGCCTCGCTCACGGGCCACCTGGTGCTGGCGACGCTGCACACCAACGACTCGGTGAGCGCCGTGACGCGCCTCACCGACATGGGGGTGGAGCCGTTCCTGCTGAGCTCGTCGTTGCTCGGCGTGCTGGCGCAACGCCTGGTTCGCAAGGTCTGCACGGTGTGCAGCGGCGCGGGCTGCGACGCCTGTGGCCAGACCGGCTACCAGGGCCGTACCGGCATCTTCGAGCTGCTGGTGGCCGACGAATCGGTGCAATCGCTGATCCACAGCCGTGCGCCCGAAAGCCAGTTGTTCGTGGCGGCCGAGCGTGGCGGCCTGCCACTCCAGCGCGAACACCGGCACATCGGCCTTCCGGCTCAGCCAGACGCCGCCGCCGACTTCCCTGAACTGACGGGAAAAGCCGCGGCGATACACCTCGGCGCGGTGCCGGAAAAGATGCGGATCGGTCAGGTCTTCGTCCACGATGTCGCGCTCGTAGTCTTCCAGCGTCACGACCTCCAGGTAGAGCGCGCCTTCGCTCAGCGTGCCGAGATTGCGCATCGCGCGTTTCAGGTCCGCCGGACTCAGGTACGCCAGCACACCCTGGCAGATGACGAAATCGAACGGCTTCGGCGACCGATAGTCGACGACCGAGCCGCGTTCCCAGCCATAGCGTTCGCACAGATATTCGCTGTACTCGACGCCCTGGTAGCTGGCCTCGGGGAAATGCCTGGCCACGATGCCGCGCCACTGTCCGACCCCGCAACCCACGTCCAGCACCCGGCGCACGGGAACACGCAGGTACTTCAGGCAGGCGCACACATAGTCGCCCAGGCGCTCGATATGCTGTGTGTCCGCCACCCTGGTCTTCTTGTCGAAGTAGTAGCGGCGGTAGTAGGACTCGTCGAAAGCGGCTGCGCCGAGTGACTCCATTCCTGAATCCTTTGATGCGAGAGGGCCGACAATGCGGGCTCGCGCATTTTTGCCGATAACCACCATGCCCGCCTATTCCTTCGAAGCCGTGGATGCCCAGGGCCAGACCCGCAAGGGCGTGCTCGAGGCCGACACAGCGCGCAGCGCGCGCGGGCTGCTGCGCGCGCAGGCGCTGATTCCGCTGGCAGTGACCTCGGTCGGCGCGCAGAACCCGGACGCGCCCGATCGCGGCGACTGGCGCCACTGGTTCGGCGCCGGCCGCGTGTTCAATGCCACCGGCCTGGCCGTGTGGACGCGCCAGATCGCGGGACTCGTCTCCTCCGGCCTCACGCTGGAGCGCGCGCTCACCGCGCTCACCGAAGAAGCCGAGACCGAAGCCGAGCGCAACCTCATCGCGTCGCTGCGCGCCGAGGTCAATGCCGGTTCGCCCTTCGGCCGCGCGCTGGCACGGCATCCGCGCGAGTTCACGCCGATCTACACGGCCGTGATCAGCGCCGGCGAGCAGACGGGCAACCTCGGCCTGGTGCTCGAACGGCTGGCCGACGACCTCGAGCAGCGCCAGGCGCTGCAGCAGAAGCTGGTCGGCGCGGCGCTGTATCCGGCCATCGTCACGCTGGTCGCCATCGCCATCGTGATCTTCCTCGTGACCTACGTGGTGCCGCAGGTGGCCAACGTGTTCGCCGGTACCAAGCGTGCGCTGCCCTTCCTGACCTCGGCCATGCTGGCGATCAGCGCCTTCGTGCGCGATTACGGCTGGGTCATGCTCATCGCCGCCGTTCTGGCAACGGTCGGCCTGCGGATGGCGCTCGCCACGGCTTCGTTCCGGCTGAAGTTCGACGCGGCCTGGCTCCGGCTGCCGCTGGTCGGCAAGCTCGCGCGCGGCTACAACGCGGCGCGTTTTGCAAGCACGCTGGCGATGCTGGCAACGGCGGGCGTGCCGATCCTGCGTGCGCTGCAGGCGGCCGCCGAAACCCTGGGAAACCACGCCATGCGCGCCGACGCGCTCGATGCGCTGGTTCTGGTGCGCGAAGGCGCGCCGCTGGCCTCGGCGCTCGCGCAGAAAAAACGCTTCCCCGGCTTGGTCTCGATGTTCGCTCGGCTCGGCGAGCAGACCGGACAACTGCCGCTGATGCTGCAGCGCGCCGCCAACCAGCTCGGCGCCGAGGTGCAGCGCCGCGCAATGCATCTGGCGACCATCCTGGAGCCGCTGCTGATCGTGGCGATGGGCGGGGTGGTGATGCTGATCGTGCTGGCGGTGCTGATGCCGATCATCCAGCTCAACCAATTCGTCAAGTAGCCCATGCCCGTCACCCTCGACGACAAGCTCGTCGTCGCCATCTCCTCGCGCGCCCTGTTCAACCTGGAGGAGGAGAACCGGCTGTTCGAGACGGCCGACGCGGACAGGTACATGCGACTGCAGCTGGAGCGGCTGGACGTGCCGGCCGCGCCGGGCATCGCCTACTCGATGGTGCGCAAGCTGCTGCGCTTCAACGACGACGGCGTGCAGCGCGTCGAAGTGGTGATCCTGTCGCGCAACGACCCCGCATCCGGCATGCGCATCTTCAATTCCGGTGCCGCGGCCGAATTGCGCATCCAGCGCGGCGTGTTCACGCAGGGGCGCTCGCCGTTTCGCTACCTGCATCCGCTCAATGCCGACATCTTCCTGTCGGCCAACGCAGAAGATGTGCGCGAGGCACTGCTCGCCGGGTTTCCGGCGGCCCACGTGAACGTGGAGGCCGCGCTGGCCAGCAGCCTGCACCCCGACGAATTGCGCATTGCGTTCGACGGCGACGCGGTTCTCTTCTCGGACGAAGCGGAGCAGGTCTACCAGGCCGAAGGGCTTGCCGCCTTCCAGGCCCATGAGGCCGACAAGGCGGCCATCCCGCTGGCGGCCGGGCCGTTCAAGCCCTTCCTGGTGGCGCTGCACCGGCTGCAGCAGGCTGCGGAGAGCACAGGCATGCGCGTGCGCACCGCGCTGGTCACCGCGCGCGGTGCGCCGGCCCACCGGCGTGCCATCCAGACCTTGATGAGCTGGAACATCCGCGTCGACGAAGCCATGTTCCTGGCCGGGCTCGACAAAGGCGGGTTCCTGCGCGAATTCGAACCCGACTTCTTCTTCGACGACCAGGCCGGCCATGTGACGTCCGCCGCGCGGCATGTGCCTGCCGGCCACGTGTCGAGCGGCATCAGCAACCCGCGCTGAAAAAGCACCGAAAATACGCGGTTCTCGTTTCCTTCCCCTGCGCCCCATGTCCACCATCCTCCAGCACATCCCCTCCGGCCAGAAGGTCGGCATCGCGTTCTCCGGCGGCCTCGACACCAGTGCCGCGCTGCTCTGGATGAAGCAGAAGGGCGCCCTGCCCTATGCCTACACCGCCAACCTCGGCCAGCCCGACGAGCCGGACTACGACGAGATCCCGCGCAAGGCGATGGAATACGGTGCGATCCAGGCCCGTCTGATCGACTGCCGTGCCCAGCTCGTCAATGAAGGCATCGCCGCACTGCAGGCCGGCGCCTTCCACATCTCGACCGCGGGCATCACCTACTTCAACACCACGCCGATCGGTCGCGCCGTGACCGGCACGATGCTGGTGGCCGCGATGAAGGAAGACGACGTCAACATCTGGGGCGACGGCAGCACCTTCAAGGGCAACGACATCGAGCGTTTCTACCGCTACGGCCTGCTCACCAACCCGTCGCTGAAGATCTACAAGCCGTGGCTCGACCAGCTCTTCATCGACGAACTCGGCGGCCGTGCCGAGATGTCGGCGTTCATGACGCAGCACGGCTTCGGCTACAAGATGTCGGCCGAGAAGGCCTACTCGACCGACTCGAACATGCTCGGCGCGACGCACGAGGCGAAGGACCTGGAACACCTGTCCAGCGGCATCCGCATCGTCAACCCCATCATGGGCGTGGCCTTCTGGAAAGACGACGTGGTCGTCAAGGCCGAAGAGGTCAGCGTGCGCTTCGAGGAAGGCATGCCGGTCGCGCTGAATGGCAAGACCTTCGCGAACCCGGTCGAACTGCTGCTGGAAGCCAACCGCATCGGCGGGCGCCACGGCCTGGGCATGAGCGACCAGATCGAGAACCGCATCATCGAGGCCAAGAGCCGCGGCATCTACGAGGCGCCCGGCCTCGCGCT
>SEGN01000606.1 GCA_004211245.1 Variovorax sp. | reverse complement strand
CAGCATCCACTCGGTACCTGGAAAGCTGAGCCTGGCCAGGCTGTCGGCCTTCGCAAAGGCCTCACCGTAGTTCAGTGTGCCGGCATAGGCGGCGATCAGGCCGATGCCCAGGATGAAGCCGAAGTCGCCGACGCGGTTGACCAGAAAGGCCTTCATGTTCGCGAAAATCGCCGTCGGCCGGTTGAACCAGAAACCGATCAGCAGGTACGACACCAGTCCCACCGCTTCCCAGCCGAAGAACAGCTGCAGCATGTTGTTGCTCATCACGAGCATCAGCATCGAGAAGGTGAACAGCGAGATGTACGCGAAGAAGCGGTTGTAGCCGGCGTCTTCTTCCATGTAGCCGATGGTGTAGACGTGGACCATCAGCGACACGAAGGTCACCACGCACATCATCATGGCGGTGAGACCGTCGACCAGGAAGCCGACTTCCATCTTCAGACCGCCGACGACCATCCATTCGTAGAGCGTGGCGTTGAAGCGCGCGCCGTCCATGACCACGCTCTTGAGTGTCATGGCCGAAATGATGAAGGCGACGAGCACACCGAGGATGGTGAGCGAATGCGTGACCTTCCGGCCGATGTGATTTCCGCCGAATTTCGTGCCGAACAGGCCGGCCACGGTCGCGCCGACCAGTGGCGCCAGCGGAACGGCCAGCAGGGTGGAAGCAGAAAGCGTTGCGCTCATGGTGAAGACTGGTTATCCCTTGAGCGAATTGAGCTCGTCGATGTTGATGTTCGACTTGTTGCGGAACAGCAGCACGAGCAGCGCAAGGCCGATCGCCGATTCGGCGGCGGCCACGGTCAGGATGAAGAACACGAACACCTGGCCGTGCATGTCGCCCAGGTAGTGCGAGAAGGCGACGAAATTCATGTTGACCGCCAACAGCATCAGCTCGATGCACATCAACAACACGATGAGGTTCTTGCGGTTCAGGAAAATGCCGACCACCGACATCGCGAACAGCATCGCGCCGAGCGACAGGTAGTGAGGGAGCGTCAAGGTCATGGCTTCTTCTCCACGGGGGCTGGCTGGGCTTCGGCGACCGGGGGCGCAGGCGGCTGCGCAGGCCGGGTGGCTGCGAGCTTCACCAGCCTCATGCGGTCACGCGCCTTGACGTGCACCTGGTCCTGCACGTCGACGAACTTGGTGTCCTTGCGCTGTCGCAGCGTGAGCGCGATGGCCGCTCCGCGATGGCGGTCTGCGCGGCCGCAGGCATCTGGCGGAAGCCGCCCATCAGCACATAGGCCATCTCGAGAGCAATCACCACTCCGACCAGCGCCGCCAGCGGAAAGTGCTTCCAGAAACCCTGCCGGAGGCTGTCGATGTTGAGGTCCAGCATCATCACGACGAACAGGAACAGCACCATCACGGCACCGAGGTACACCAGCACCAGCACGATGGCCAGGAATTCGGCTTGCAGCAGCAGCCAGACAGCGGAGGCCTGCGAGAACGCGAGCATCAGGTAGAGCACCGCGTGCACCGGATTGCGCGCAGTGATCACCCGGAAGGCCGCGAACAGCAGCACGACCGAGAACAGGTAGAAGAAGCCAGTCTTGACGTCCATGGATCTTTTCTTTGAGGGCGTCTGCCGTTAGCGGTACTTCGCGTCGGCGGCCTTGTTGGCCGCGATCTCTTTTTCGTACCGGTCGCCGACGGCCAGCAGCATTTCCTTCGTGAAATACAGGTCGCCGCGCTTTTCGCCGTGGTATTCGAGGATGTGGGTCTCGACAATCGAATCGACCGGGCAGCTTTCCTCGCAGAAGCCGCAGAAGATGCACTTGGTCAGGTCGATGTCGTAGCGCGAGGTGCGGCGCGAACCATCGTCGCGCACTTCCGACTCGATCGTGATCGCCACGGCAGGGCACACCGCTTCGCAGAGTTTGCACGCGATGCAACGTTCTTCGCCATTTTCGTAGCGGCGCAGCGCATGCAGGCCACGGAAGCGCGGCGACAGCGGCGTCTTTTCCTCGGGAAACTGCACCGTGATCTTGCGACGGAAGGCATAGCGCCCGGTCAGCACCATGCCCTTGAACAACTCGGCGAGCATGAAGCTCTTGAGGAAGTCCTTGACCGAGAACGGCGAGGCAGCAACAGCTGAAGACATTCTTGTTTTCTCCGCTTATTTCCAGATGTTCCAGGGCGTCTGCATCCAGCCCCCGACCACCAGCAGCCACAC
>SEGN01000605.1 GCA_004211245.1 Variovorax sp. | reverse complement strand
CATGCCGCCGGCCAGCCGGCGGTATTGCAACGCGGCCTGCTCGTCGGACGCCTTCTGTTCGCGCCGGTCGAGCGCGCGACGCTGTTCGCCCTCGCGCCGCGCATAGACCTGCAGCAGGCTTTCGCGCCGCATCTCGGCCACGCGCAACCGGTCGGCCAGCAACGCGACCATGCTGGCCTGCTGCGCCACGGTGCCGGTCTGCAGGCCGATGGCATGCGTCAGCCGCTCCATGAACTGGTAGTGGTGCACCATGATCTCTGGCGTGCAGCGTGCGGCCTGCACTTTCCAGCGCGCCTGCGTCTCCTGCGCATAGCTGTCGAGCTGGTCGAGCTGCATCTGCGCGGCGAGCCAGCCCTGGCGTGCCTGCGCGAGGCGCTGGGCGGCGGCATCACGCTCGCGCGTGGCGAGCGAGACGGCGGTCTGCAATGCGCTCAGGTTGGACATGGTGCGGCTTTCGATCTGTTGGCGGGAAGCGGGGTTCAGGCCAGCGTGCCGGCCATGGCGCCGATGCTGGCGCCGAGCGCCGCACCTTCGTGCATGTCCTGCTGGAGGAAGGCGGTCATCGCCGGCTGCAGGCGGATCGCCTCGTCCAGTGCCGGGTCGCTGCCGGGCGCGTAGGCGCCGAGGCGCACCAGGTCGCGGCTCTGGCGGTAGCGGGCGTAGGTGGCGCGAAAGCGGCGCGCGCATTCGGTGTGCTCGCGCGAGGCGACGTTGTGCATCACGCGCGAGGCCGACTGTTCGACGTCGATGGCCGGAAAGTGCGCCTCCTCGGCCAGCGCGCGCGACAGCACGATGTGGCCGTCCAGGATGGCGCGGGCCGCGTCGGCGATCGGGTCCTGCTGGTCGTCGCCCTCCGACAGCACCGTGTAGAACGCGGTGATCGAGCCGACGCCGTTGAGCCCGTTGCCGCTGCGCTCCACCAGCTGCGGCAGCTTGGAGAAGCACGATGGCGGATAGCCCTTGGTGGCCGGCGGTTCGCCGATCGCCAGCGCGATCTCGCGTTGCGCCATCGCGTAGCGCGTGAGCGAATCCATCAGCAGCAGCACGTGCTGGCCGCGGTCGCGAAAGTACTCCGCCACCGCCGTCGCATAGGCGGCGCCCTGCATGCGCAGCAGCGGCGGCGCGTCGGCCGGCGCGGCCACCACGACCGAGCGCGCCCGGCCCTCGTCGCCCAGGATGTCCTCGACGAATTCCTTGACCTCGCGGCCCCGCTCGCCGATCAGGCCGACCACGATCACGTCCGCCTCGGTATAGCGGGCCATCATGCCGAGCAGCACGCTCTTGCCGACGCCCGACCCGGCGAACAGGCCGATGCGCTGGCCGCGGCCGACCGTGAGCAAGGCGTTGATGGCGCGCACGCCGGTGTCGAGCGGTTCGCGCACCGGGTCGCGGTCCATGGC
>SEGN01000604.1 GCA_004211245.1 Variovorax sp. | reverse complement strand
TTCACCCAGGCGAAACACTACGAGGTGGAGCGCAGCCTGCAGGGCGTGTTTGAAGCGCAGGCGGCGCTCACGCCCGACGCCATCGCGCTGTCCGACGGAACGCGGCAACTGAGCTACGCGCAGCTGAATGCGCAGGCCAACCGCATCGCCCATCGCCTGCGCGCCCTGGGTGTGGGTCCGGATACGCTGGTGGGCCTGTGCATGGAGCGCTCGGCCGACCTGGTGATCGGCCTGCTGGGCATCGTGAAAGCCTCGGGCGCGTATCTGCCGCTGGATCCGGTGTATCCGAGTGACCGCCTGGCCTACATGCTGGACGACGCGCGGCCAGTGGCCGTGGTGACGCAATCGTCGATGGCCGATGCGCTGCCGCCGCACGCGTTGCCGGTCGTGCTGGCAGACATGTTGGGGGGCACGGAACAAGGCGCCGGGTCCGAAGACAACCTCGAGCCGCTCGGCTGCGCGGACAACCTGGCTTACGTGATCTACACCTCGGGCTCCACCGGCAAGCCCAAGGGCTCGCTGAACTCGCACCGCAACGTGCTGCGCCTGTTCCATGCGCTGCAGCCCTGGTACGGTTTCGGCAGCAAGGACGTGTGGACGCTGTTCCATTCGTACGCCTTCGACTTCTCGGTCTGGGAGCTGTGGGGTGCGCTGCTGTACGGCGGCCGCGCGGTCGTGGTGCCGTTCGCGGTGTCGCGCTCGCCGGAGGAATTCCACCGGCTGCTGCGGGATGAAGGCGTCACGGTGCTGAACCAGACGCCCTCGGCCTTCCAGCAATTGGTCGCTGCGGACCTCGCGCAAGGCGAGCCGCTGCCCGCGCTGCGCACGGTGATCTTCGGCGGCGAAGCGCTCGACCGGCAGGCCCTCGGGCCGTGGCTCCAGCGGCACGGCTATGAGACGCCGCGGCTGGTCAACATGTACGGCATCACCGAGACGACGGTGCACGTGACGTATGCACCCTTGAGTGCGCCGCCGGGCTCAGGCAACGACGCCTCCACCGACGCTTCGGCCTCCATCGGCGTGATGATCCCCGACCTGTCGGCCTGTATCCTGGACGCCCACGGCAACCTGGCACCGGCCGGCGTGGCCGGCGAGCTGCACGTGGCAGGCGAGGGCGTGGCGCGCGGCTACCTGGGCCGCCCGGCGCTTACCGCGCAGAAGTTCGTGCCGAACCCGTTCGGTCAGCCCGGCGCGCGAATGTACGCCACGGGCGACCTTGCGCGGTGGCTGCCGGACGGCACGCTCGAGTATTTGGGCCGGATCGACCAGCAGGTGAAGATCCGCGGTTTCCGCATCGAGCTGGGTGAGATCGAGGCGGCGCTGCGGGGACTGCCGCAGGTACTTGACGCGGTGGTGCTGGCGCGCGAGGACCAGCCCGGCGACAAGCGCCTGGTGGCCTAC
>SEGN01000603.1 GCA_004211245.1 Variovorax sp. | reverse complement strand
GGTCATTTCCAGCTCGACACCCTCACGGAAGGCCAGCTGTGAATCACGAGCCCCTGTAGGTGGAATAGCTCCACGGGCTCACGAGCAGCGGCACGTGGTAGTGCTGGTCGGTGTGGGCCACACCGAAGTCGAGCGACACCTTGTTCAGGAAGTTCGGCTGAGGCAGTGCGACGCCCCGTTTGGCGAAGTAGCCCGCGACGTCGAACACGAGCCGGTAGGTACCGACCTTGATGGTGTTGTTGTCGTAGAGGGGCCCGTCGCTGCGACCATCGGCATTGAGCTCGAAGCGGCGAACCAGCGTGGCCTCGTCGCCTTCGGTGGTGAACAGTGCCACCTCCATGCCGGCGGCCGGGCTGCCGTGCATCGTGTCCAGTACGTGGGTGCTCAGGCCCATGAAGCGCTCCTTGAATGTCTGCGGGAAATTCCAGTGGACAAAAGTGTATACAGTTCTTGGGGTTGGGGCTATCATCAATTGCATGGATTCCTCCACCGCCACCCGCTCGATCGTCGATGCACTGACCCGCGCGATTGTCGACCACCGGCTGCAGCCCGGCACCAAGCTGGCGGAACAGAAGCTGGCCGACCACTTCGGCGTGTCGCGCACCTTGGTGAGGCAAGCTTTGTTCCAGCTCTCGCAGAACCGGCTGATCCGCCTGGAGCCCGCGCGCGGCGCCTTCGTGGCGGCGCCCGCGGTCGACGAGGCGCGCCAGGTGTTCGCGGTGCGCCGAATGCTCGAAGCGGAAATGACGCGCGAGTTCGTGCGCACCGTCACGCCGGCCCGGATCAAGTCGCTGAAGGAGCACGTCGCGCAGGAAAAGTCGGCCGTCGCCGGCGAAGACATCTCCGGGCGCACCGAACTGCTGGGCGACTTCCACGTGCGCATGGCCGAGCTCATGGGCAACACGGTGCTGGCGCAGATCCTCGGCGACCTGATCTCGCGCTGTGCGCTCATCACTCTGATGTACCAGAGCACCACCGCCGCCGAGCATTCCAACGACGAGCACGCCGACATCGTGAAGGCGCTGGCCGCACGGGACGAAGAGCGCGCGGTCCGGCTCATGACCGAACACCTCGAACACGTCGAAGCCAACCTGACCTTCGACCGCAAGATTCCCACCAACGACATTTCATTGGCCCTGTCATGAACGACCAAGACCAGCAGCCCTCCGTTTACCCGCGCGACATGGTCGGCTACGGCCGCGACGTGCCGCACGCGCAATGGCCGAACCAGGCGAAGATCGCCGTGCAGTTCGTGCTGAACTACGAGGAAGGCGGCGAGAACAACCCGCTGCACGGCGACCCGACTTCGGAAACCTTCCTGTCCGAACTGGTCACGGCGCAAGCCTACGAGCAGCGCCACATGACCATGGAGTCGATGTACGAGTACGGCTCGCGCGCCGG
>SEGN01000602.1 GCA_004211245.1 Variovorax sp. | reverse complement strand
GCCCCGGCGGCGGACACGCCCGCGGCCAGCAAGCCGAGGGCGAACAGGTTGCGAATGTGCTGCGATTTCATCCGCACAATGTGAGACTGCGGCAGCGCGCGGCACGTGCGAAGCCGCAGCGTCCGGTGGTAGGCAAAGCGCCTGTCAATCGCGCGGCCGGTGCGGCGCCGTGAACCAGCGGACCAGGCCGAACAACAGCAGCGCCGCGCCGACCCAGCGCAGCCAGCGCGGCCAGCCGGGCGCCGCGCGCAGCACCTCCAGGTCGCGCACGAAGACGGTCTCGCAGGCGCCGTTGCCGGTGTCCTCGCGCGTGGTCGAGGTGCCGCGCGTGAAGGCAAAGCCGGCGTCGTGGCTGTACGAAACCAGCTGCCCGCGCAGCCGCACCTGGTCGCCGACGCGCACGCGGCGCAGCTGGCGCGCGATGGCCGGGCTCTCGGTGAGCAGGTGGTTGTTCGACAAGGCGCGCAGGTACTGCGGTTGCCACACGCTGTCATCCTTGCTGCTGACGTAGCAGACGAACTGGCCGCTGGAGAAGGACATCTTTTCGTACGCACCGTCCGCCGCGTTGGCGCCCCAGATCATGCAGAGGTCGACCACGTTCAGGTGGTCGTTGCTGGCCGCATGGATCCAGTCCCACCAGGTGTCGGCGTCGTGCCGGCTCACCACGAGGCCCGTGATGTCGTAGTCGGCCACCGGCGCGATGCGGTAGTCGACCTTGCCGGCGTGCGCGCCGAAAGCGGGCGAGTTCACCGGGGTCTGCAGCGGTTCGGTTCGCACCGATGCCAGCAGGTCTGCGCGCTCGGGCAGATGGCCGTGGAAGACAAAGCCGCACACCCCCAGCGCGAGACCGGCGACGAGCGGCGCGGTGTGATCCATCCCTGCCTTATGGCGTCGACGTTTTCAGGTCGTCGTCGACGTGCGGATCCGCCGGCTGCCCACGCACCTTGCGCACCGTGCGCCTGAGCCAGTGCTCGATGTCGTCGATGTAGGTGAACACGGCCGGCACCACCAGCAGGCTCAGCACGGTCGAGGTGATCAGCCCGCCGATCACCGCCATCGCCATCGGCGAGCGGAAGCTGGAGTCGGCGGCGCTCCAGCCGAAGGCGATCGGCATCATGCCGGCGCCCATCGCCAGCGTCGTCATGATGATCGGCCGCGCCCGCTTGTGGCAGGCGTCGCGCAGCGCGTCCCAGCGACTCATGCCGTGATCGCGGCGCGCGACGATGGCGTACTCGACCAGCAGGATGGAGTTCTTCGTCGCAATGCCCATCAGCATGATCAACCCGATCAGCGACGGCATCGACAGCGCCTTCTGCCCGATCAAGAGGCCGACGAAGGCGCCGCCCAGCGCCAGCGGCAGCGCGCACAGGATGGTCACCGGGTGCAGGAAGTCCTTGAACA
>SEGN01000601.1 GCA_004211245.1 Variovorax sp. | reverse complement strand
GCCAGGCCCAGCACGTCCTGCCCGCGCAGCACGGCGGGAACGGCCTGCGACTGGATGGCGGTGGGCGCAAGATACCCGGCGTCGGCGGCAGCGCGTGCGAGGGCCGGTGCGAGACCGAGCGAAGTGAATGGCATGAGGGCGATGATGACAGTGAAGCAAAACGAAACCGGCAGTCGCCTGGTTTATTCGACCGAAACCGGACGCGTGTGCCCCGATTGTGGCCAGCCGGCCGCGGCCTGCACCTGCAGGCAGAACGCGAAGGCCGTGCCGGCCGGAGACGGCATTGTCCGCGTATCGCTCGATACCAAGGGCCGCAAGGGCAAGGGCGTGACCGTCGTCAGGGGCGTGCCGCTCGACGCGGCTGCGCTGGCCGCACTCGGCAAGCAGCTCAAGGCGAACTGCGGCTCGGGCGGCACCACGAAGGACGGCGTGATCGAGATCCAGGGGGATCACCGCGACACCGTCATCGCAGCGCTGCAGAAGCAGGGCATGACGGTCAAGCGATCGGGCGGCTGACGCAGCAATGGCGCCCGAAGACCTCGACAAGCTCGTCTCGATGCCAATGCCCTTCGGCAAGCACAAGGGCACCGTGATCGCCGACCTGCCCGCCAACTACCTCGGCTGGTTCGCGCGCGAAGGTTTCCCGAAGGGCGACATCGGCCGCCTGCTGCAGTTGATGCACGAGATCGACCACAACGGGCTGAAGGGCCTGCTGGCGCCGCTGCGGCGCCGCTAGACCGCATAGGGAGCTACTTCGGCGCCAGCTCGAACTGCAGCGTCGCCCGGCGCTGCCCTGCCACCGCAACCAGCTCATTCACGTCGACCGGCTGGCCGACGAAGGCGATGCGCAGGCTGGGCACCGCGACCGGCACCGCGCGCAGCGCGCGGATCAGCACCTGCACGGTGAGCGCGCTGTCAGGTCCGCCGACCGCCAGGTTGATGGGCTCGCGGGCGCCGCGCGCCATGACCTGCGCGAGGTCGGAAATCATCGGCGACGAGGCCGCGGCAAGCGCCACGGTGGCCTCGGGCGAAAGCGCAGGCGCACCCGCCGCCGGGGGTGGCGCGGCCGGCACCCACACGGTCACCAGCTGCTCGCCCATCTGCATTTCGGGACCGAGCGCCTGGTAGCCGAGCTGGCTCACCAGCTCGGGCGACATCGGCGGCGACGATGCGCAGGCCGCGACCAGCAGCGTCGTCGTCAGCGCGCACAGCGCGCGGCGAACGGCGCTCACCGGTAGGCTCCCGGATAGCGGTCGACCGTCAGACCCTTCAGGTCGATGCCGGGCTTGCGGCCCGAGATCACGTCGGCCATCACGCGGGCCGTGCCGGCGGCCATCGTCCAGCCGAGCGTGCCGTGGCCGGTGGCGAGGTAGAGGTTGGGCAGCCGCGTGGCGCCGACCAC
>SEGN01000600.1 GCA_004211245.1 Variovorax sp. | reverse complement strand
CCGACCCACACGCCGACCGTGTAGCGCTGCGACCAGCCGACGGCCCAGTTGTCGCGCATGTCCTTGCTGGTGCCGGTCTTCACCGCCGTCCAGAAGCGCGTGCCGAGCACGCTGTCGAGGCCGAAGGTGCGCGCGCGGGCGTTGCTGTCGCTGAGGATGTCGCCGACGATGAAGGCGGCGCGCGGGTCGATGGCCGGTGCGGCCGGCGGCAGGGTCCTCGGCCCGACGGCGCGCGTCTCCGAGTACCGACCGCCGTTGGCGAGCGTGCGGTAGGCGTTGGTCAGTGCGAGCAGCGACACCTCGGCGCTGCCGAGCGCGAGGCTGTAGCCGTAGTAGTCGCCGCCTTCGCGCAGCGGCAGCCCCGCCGCACCCAGCTGACGGGCAAAGGCCTCGGGCGTCACCATCACCAGCGTGCGCACGGCGGGTACGTTGAGCGAAGAGGCCAGGGCGGTGCGCACCGAGACGTGGCCCTTGAACTGGCGGTCGTAGTTCTGCGGAATGTAGAGCCCGCTCGCGGTGCTGATCTGGGCCGACGAGTCGTCCAGCAGCGATGCGGCCGTGAGGCGGCGCTCGGCGATCGCCTGGGCATACAGCAGCGGCTTGAGCGTGGAGCCGGGTTGGCGCTGTGCCAGCACGCCGTCGACCTCGGCCGCCTGGCTCAGCGGGCCGGAGGAGCCGACCCACGCCAGCACTTCGCCGGTGGCGTTGTCGAGCACCACCAGCGCGCCGTCCTCCACATGGCGCCCGCGCAGTTCGCGCAGATGTTGTTGCAGGGTGGTGAGCGCGAAGCGCTGCAGCGGCGCACGCAGCGTGGTGCGCACGCTGTCGCCGGCCGACCCGCCTGCCGCCTCCTTCACCGCACGTCGACCGAGGTGCGGCGCGATGCCTTCGCTCGGGTCGAAGGCGCGCCGTTGCAGGGCGGCGCTGGCGAACATGTCCATGGCCTCGCAGTCGGTCCTGCTGGCCGCGGCGGTGCGTTCGGACTCCATCGTGCGCAGCACCTCGCAGGCGCGCTGCGCCACCTGGCCCGGCCTGGCGTTGGGCGCGCGCACCAGCGCCGCGGCCAGCGCGGCCTCGCGCGCATCGAGTCCGCTCGGCGCCTTGCCGAAAAGCGTGCGCGAGAGCGCGTCGATGCCGACGATCTCACCACGGAAGGGCACGGTGTTGAGGTACGCCTCGAGGATCTGGTCCTTGCGCCAATGCCGCTCGAGCTGTTGCGCATCGAGGGTCTGGCCGACCTTCTGCGTGAGGCTGCGACCGCCGGCGCCGCGCCGCAGGTCGTCGTCGAGCAGGCCTGCGAGTTGCATCGTGATGGTCGATGCGCCGCGCGTCTTCGTGTTCCAGAGATTGCCCCACGCCGCGGCCGAGACGGCGCGCCAGTCGACGCCGCTGTGTTCGTAGAAGCG
>SEGN01000156.1 GCA_004211245.1 Variovorax sp. | reverse complement strand
TTCATGCGGATCTGGTTGATGAAGATGACCATGCAGTTGGTCTTCTTGATGGTGGCGGTGAGCTTGCGCAGCGCCTGGCTCATCAGGCGGGCCTGCAGGCCGGGCAGCGAGTCGCCCATTTCGCCTTCGATTTCGGCCTTGGGCGTGAGCGCGGCGACCGAGTCGACCACGATCAGGTCCACGGCGCCGGAGCGCACCAGCGAGTCGACGATTTCGAGCGCCTGCTCGCCGGTGTCGGGCTGGCTGATCAGGAGGTCGGACAGGTTGACGCCGAGCTTCTGGGCGTACTGCACGTCGAGCGCGTGCTCGGCGTCGACGAAGGCGCAGGTGCCGGCCTGCTTTTGCATCTGGGCGATGACCTGCAGCGTGAGCGTGGTCTTGCCCGAGGACTCCGGGCCGTAGATTTCGATGACGCGCCCGCGCGGCAGGCCGCCGACGCCCAGCGCGATGTCCAGCCCGAGCGAACCGGTGGAGACGACCTGGATGTCTTCCAGCGCCTCGCCCTCGCCCAGACGCATGATGGTGCCCTTGCCGAACTGCTTTTCGATCTGGGCCAGCGCGGCTTGCAGCGCCTTGGCTTTTTCGCTGCCTGCGACCGAGATGCTGGTGCCTTTGACGAGTGCGTCCATGTTCGAAATCTCCTTGAATATCAACGGGTTGGAATGAAACACCATCTGTCTGCGTTTAATCACAGGCTGGATGCTTGAACAGTAATGTACAGGGCTGTACATCGATGTAAATGCTGTTTTTAGTCAGTTTGCTTTACCATCCTCCCCATGCAACCCGGCCCCGACAACGACTGGCGACAGACCCACCTGGGCCGGCTGCTGGGCCACGCGATGCGGCGCTTCGACGAGCGCGTGCTGACCTTGATGGCGCACGACGTCGAAGTGCCGCTCGCGCTGTCGAACCTGGCGGCGCGCCAGCAGGTGAGCGCCGCCCACATCCACATCACCCGCCACCTGGCGCGTGACGGCTCGCGCCTGACCGAACTGGCCGAGCGCGCGGGCATGACCAAGCAGGCCATGGGCACACTGGTCGACCAGTGCGAGGCGTGGGGGTTGGTCACCCGCGGCCCGGACCCGCTCGACGCGCGCGCGCGCCGCGTGCTGTTCACCGCCACCGGCCTGGCCTGGCTCGAAGCGTTCCGCCGCGCCGTGGCGCAGGCCGAAGCCGAGTTCCGCGCGAGCGTCGGCGACGAGATCGCCACCGTGGTAACCATCGGTCTCGAAGCGTATGCCGCGGCGTAGGGCCTGTTAACGCTCTGCAAGGGGTCGCGAAGGTCGCCAGAGCCCGCCCATCAAGGCGCGCGACGCCGAGCGTGCGTCTGCACGCTCAAGGAGCGCAACGCCGAGGGGTGGGCTCTGGTGACCTTCCCTCCGGGTTGCCCCGCCAAGGGGCCGTCTGCGGCGTTGCCCGCGCTTGCGAGGCGCGAGCCTCGCGGCGCACGCGCGCCTTGCAGCCAGCCCCTTGGCGGGGCAACGCGATCCCCTTGCAGAGCGTTAGCAGGCCCTAGAATCCGCGCCAACCAGCCACAGGAGGCGCATGCGAATCCTCATTGCCGAAGATGACCAGGTGCTTGCCGACGCCCTGCTGCGCAGCTTGCGCACCTCGGGTGCCGCGGTCGACCACGTCGCCACCGGTTCGCAGGCCGACGCGGCGCTCATGACCAACAGCGAGTTCGACCTGTTGATCCTCGACCTCGGCCTGCCGAAGATGCACGGCCTCGACATCCTGAAGCGCCTGCGCGCCCGCGGCTCCACGCTGCCGGTGCTGGTGCTGACCGCGGCCGACAGCGTGGAGGAGCGCGTCAAGGGCCTCGACCACGGCGCCGACGACTACATGGCCAAGCCCTTCAGCCTGCAGGAACTCGAGGCACGCGTGCGCGCCCTCACCCGGCGCGGCATGGGCGCCACCAGCAATGCGATCAAGCACGGCCCGCTCACCTACGACCAGGCCGGCCGTGTCGCCACCATCGACGGCAAGATGGTCGAGCTGTCCGCGCGCGAACTCGGCCTGCTCGAGGTGCTGTTGCAGCGTGCCGGCCGCCTGGTGAGCAAGGACCAGCTGGTCGAGCGCCTTTGCGAATGGGGCGAGGAGGTGAGCCTCAACGCGATCGAGGTCTACATCCACCGCCTGCGCAAGAAGATCGAGAAGGGCCCGATCCGCATCGCCACCGTGCGCGGCCTCGGCTACTGCCTCGAAAAGATCTGATGGGCGCCCGCTAGTGGTCCGCCTGTTCCAGCGCGGCCAGCGCTCGCTGTTCGGCGAGATCCTGGACTGGATGCTCACGCCGCTGCTGCTGCTGGTGCCGGTGAGCATCGGCGTCACGTGGCTGGTGGCGCAGGGCATCGCGAATCGCCCGTTCGACCGGGCGCTCGAATACAACGTGCAGACCCTGGCCTCGCTGGTGACGGTGCAGGACAAGCAGGTGCGCTTCTACCTGCCGCAGCCCTCGCGCGACATCCTGCGCGCCGACGACACCGACCGGGTGTACTACCAGGTGCGCTCGGCCGACGGCGAGGTGCTCGGGGGCGACGGTGATCTGCCCATGCCGCCCGCGGACGAACCGCCGACCGACGAGCGCGTGTTCATGCGCGACGAGCGCATGCGCGACGAGCTGGTTCGCGTGGCCTACATGTGGGTGCAGCCGGCGCTGCCCGAGTCGGGCCTGGTGCTGGTGCAGGTGGCCGAGACACGCGAAAAGCAGAAAGTGCTGGCCACCGAAATCATCAAGGGCGTGCTGCTGCCGCAATTCGCGATCCTGCCGCTCGCCATCCTGCTGATCTGGCTGGCGCTGGTGCGCGGCATCAAGCCGCTGTCCGAGCTGGAAGACCGCATCCGCGAGCGCAAGCCGGACGACCTCAGCCCGCTGGACGACAGCGCCGTGCCGGTCGAGGTGGCGCCGCTGGTCACGTCGGTCAACGGCCTGCTGACCAAGCTGCAGACGTCCATTGCGATCCAGAAGCGCTTTCTGGCCGATGCCGCACACCAGCTCAAGACGCCGCTGGCCGGGCTGCGCATGCAGGCCGATCTGGCACAGCGCAAGGACGCGAGCGCCGACGACCTGAAGCAGTCGCTGCAGCAGATCGGGCGTTCGAGCATCCGCGCCACCCACACCGTCAACCAGTTGCTTGCGCTGGCGCGCGCCGAAGGCGGCTCCGGCGCGCGCACCTGGCAGCGCTGCGACCTGGCGCGGCTCACCATCGAAGTGGTGCGCGAAGCGGTGCCGCGCGCGATCGAGAAACGCATCGACCTCGGCTACGACGGCGCCGAGCCCGGCACCCCCGGCGTGCTGTTCGACGGCAACCTCACGCTGCTGAAAGAACTCGTGCGCAACCTGGTCGACAACGCGATCAACTACACGCCCTCGTCGGACGAGCGACCTGGGGTCATCACCGCGCGCGTGCTGGCCGACCCGTTCGGCCATGTGGTGCTGTTGCAGGTGGAAGATTCCGGGCCGGGCATTCCGCTGCATGAGCGCGATCTGGTGTTCGAGCCCTTCTACCGGGTACTCGGCAACGAAGCCGACGGCTCGGGCCTCGGCCTGCCGATCGTGCTGGAGATCGCCCGCCAGCACCGCGCGACCGTGACGCTGGAGGATGCCCGGCCCGGCAAGCAGCCGCCCGGCGTGCGCTTCAGCGTGCGTTTCGAAACCGTTTGAGGCAGCGGCTCAGCGGCTTTCGGGATCGGGCGTCACCTCTGCCGGCACGGGCGGCTCCACGGGCACCGCGGGCGCCTGTGCCGCGGCAGCGGGCGTGCCCTTGCGGATCTGCAGGAGGCCGGGACGGATCTGCTGTGCCAGGCGCTGCGGCTCATGCTCGGAGAAGGCCGCGGGCACGGCGCCGAACACCGCCAGCCCGCCTTGCGTCCAGACAAAGTACGTCACATTGGCCAGCAGCAGCGTCCCCGCCAGCCACCAGGACCGGCTCATCGACCTGCACCTTCGGCCGGCCGCACGCTGACTTCGGAACTGGTGATGGACCGCAGGCCGGCCGCCGTCTTCACGCGCAGTTCGCCGCCCGGTCCGACGCCTTCGCACAGGCCCGAATCGCCGTCGCTGAGCGTCACCTCGCGCCCGCGCAATGCGTCGCGGGCCGCGAAGCACTCCGCGAACGCGCCGAAGCCGTGTTCGGCAAATCCCAGCACGCTGCGAACCAGTGGCGGCGCCACGTCGGCCAGCACCTGCGGTGCCTGCACGCCGGGGCGGAACGCCTGCAGCCAGGCCGGCGCGGTGTTCAACCCGGCGGCCTCGCGCGGCCCGATGTTGATCCCGATGCCGATCACCAGATAACGCAGTGCCGCGCCCGCCTGGGGCAGCGCCGTCTCGATCAGAATGCCGCTCAGCTTGCGATCCTGCGTCGTCCACAGGTCGTTGGGCCATTTCAGCCGGAGTTCGCTGCCACCCGGGTCGAGGCTCTCCGCGACGCTGACGCCGACCGCCAGCGACAGTCCGGACCAGTCGGCCGGCGCCAGCGGCATGCCGATGGAAAAGGTCAGCGACGCGTCGGCGGCAGGGCCGGGCTGCGCTGTGCTGTGCCATGGTCGGCCGAGCCGGCCGCGCCCGGCAGTCTGGCGTTCGGCCACCAGCAGCACCGGCGCCACGGCGCCTGCACGCGCGCGGCGCATGAGCTCGGTGTTGGTCGAGTCGATCTCGGCGACCACTTCGACCGCGAAGCCCGGCACGAGCGCTCCGAGCGCGGCGCCCAGTTCGGCGACGGGCCAGCGATCCGTCACGCCGCTTCGGCCTTTTTCTTGCCGGCTTTCTTCTTTTTCGCCTTCTTTTTCTTCTTCTTCTTTTTCTTCTTGTCGGCTTTGGCCTGTTCGTCGTTGTCCTTGGGCGACAGCAAGGTGCCGCGGCACGTCGCGGCACCGCACCAGCACGGGTATTCCGCCAGCAATGCCGGTGTGTAGGGCTCGTCGATGATCAGCCCGTAGTCGTAGTTGAGTTCCTCGCCGGCGGCGATGTTGCGCAGCGCCTTGATGAAAACCCGGCCATCGGTTTCATCGGCTTCGCAGTTCGGTTCGCAGGCGTGGTTGATCCACTTCGCGGCGTTGCCGTTGACCTTGCCGTCGATCACATGCTTGTCATCGATGTGAAAGTAGAAGGTGTGGTTGGGCTGCGCCGGGTCGTGCGGATGGCGGCGCAGCGCCTCCTTCCAGCTGATGACTTCGCCCTTGTATTCGATGAGTGTTTCGCCTTCGGCGATGTCCTGCACGGCGAACACGCCGTTGCCATGGACGGCGGAGCGGCGCGTCTGGATGCGACGGCCTGAGTTCGAAGGGGATTTGGAAGGCATCGCCGAAGTCTGTTAGTTTGAATATGCACACGTATGCGCGTGCGCGCGTACGCACGCGAGAGCGGCAGATTGTAGATAGAGAGAAAAGATGACCAAGACTCTGGTGATTGCAGAAAAACCGTCGGTGGCGCAGGACATCGTTCGTGCGCTCACGCCCACGGCCGGCAAGTTCGACAAGCACGACGAGCATTTCGAGAACGACCAGTACGTCGTGACCAGCGCGGTGGGCCACCTGGTGGAGATCCAGGCACCCGAAGAATTCGACGTGAAGCGCGGCAAGTGGAGCTTCGCCAACCTGCCCGTGATTCCGCCGCGCTTCGACCTCAAGCCAGTGGACAAGACCAAGACCCGGCTCAACGCCGTGGTCAAGCAGGCCAAGCGCAAGGACGTGACGCAGCTCATCAACGCCTGCGACGCGGGGCGCGAGGGCGAGCTGATCTTTCGCCTGATCGAGCAGTACGCCGGCGGCAAGGCGCCGCTGGGCAAGCCGGTCAGGCGCCTGTGGCTGCAGTCGATGACGCCACAGGCCATCCGCGACGGCTTCGAGTCGCTGCGCACCGAAAAGCAGATGCAGGGCCTGGCGGACGCGGCGCGTTCACGCTCCGAGGCCGACTGGCTGGTGGGCATCAATGGCACGCGCGCCATGACCGCGTTCAACTCACGCGATGGCGGCTTCTTCCTGACGACCGTGGGCCGCGTGCAGACGCCGACCTTGTCGGTGGTGGTCGAACGCGAAGAGCAGATCCGCAAGTTCGTGAGCCGCGACTACTGGGAGATCCATGCGAGCTTCGCGGCCGAAGCCGGCCAGTACCCGGGCAAGTACTTCGACACGAACTGGAAGAAGGCGAACGCGCCGCTGCTGGCGAACGGCGAACCGGATGCCGAACAACGGGCCGACCGCGTCTGGAGTGAGCGCGAGGCGCGCGAGATTGCCGACGCATCGCGTGGCCAGCCCGCCACCGTCACCGAGGAATCGAAGCCGACCACCCAGGCCAGCCCGATGCTGTTCGACCTGACCTCGCTGCAGCGCGAGGCCAACGGCCGTTTCGGCTTCAGCGCCAAGACCACGCTGGCCCTGGCGCAGAGCCTGTACGAGCGCCACAAGGCGCTGACCTATCCGCGGACCGACTCGCGCGCGCTGCCCGAGGACTACCTTCCCGTCGTCAAGGACACCATGAAGATGCTGGCCACGAGCGGCATGAAGCATCTCGCGCCCTTCGCGCAGCAGGCGGTCGACGGCAGCTACGTGAAGCCGAACAAGCGCATCTTCGACAACGCCAAGGTGTCGGATCACTTCGCGATCATCCCGACGCTGCAGGCCCCGAGCGGCCTCAGCGACGCCGAGCAGAAGCTCTACGACTTCGTGGTGCGGCGCTTCCTGTCGGTGTTCTTCCCGAGCGCCGAGTTCCAGGTGACCACGCGCATCAGCACGGTCGAGACCCACGGCAGGAA
>SEGN01000155.1 GCA_004211245.1 Variovorax sp. | reverse complement strand
GCCTGGAGACAAGAATGAAACTCCCCACGAAAGTCCAGCTCATCGACGTCGGCCCGCGCGATGGCCTGCAGAACGAGAAGCAGCCGGTGTCGGCCGAGGTCAAGATCGGCCTCGTGCATCGTCTTCAGGAAGCCGGGCTCACCGAGATCGAGGTCACCAGTTTCGTCAGCCCCAAGTGGGTGCCGCAGATGGGCGACAACGCAGAAGTGATGCACGGCATCGCGCGCAAGCCGGGCGTGCGCTACTCGGTGCTCACGCCGAACATGAAGGGCTTCGAAGCCGCCATCGCCGCGCCGCGCGAGGAGTGGCCCGACGAGATCGTGGTGTTCGGCGCCGCCAGCGAAGCGTTCAGCCAGAAGAACATCAACTGCTCGATCGCCGAGAGCATCGAACGCTTCGCGCCCGTGGTGGCGGCGGCGCGCGAGAAGGGCATCGCAGTGCGCGGCGCGATGAGCTGCACGGTCGGCTGCCCATACGAGGGCGACATCGCGCCCGAGGCCGTCGGGCGGCTTGCCGGCCTCATGAAGGGCATCGGCGTGCAGCGCGTCGACGTGGCCGACACCATCGGCGTCGGCACGCCGCGCAAGGTGCAGGCGGCGATGGAGGCCACGCTCGCGCATTACGACGTCGAAGCCGTCTCCGGCCACTTCCACGACACCTATGGCCAGGCGCTGGTCAACACGCTGGCGGCACTGGAACTGGGGGTGTGGAACTTCCAGTCGTCGTCGGCCGGCCTGGGCGGCTGTCCGTATGCGAAGGGTGCGACCGGCAACGTCGCGACCGAGGACGTGGTCTACATGCTGCACGGCATGGGCATCGCCACCGGCATCGATCTCGACAGGCTGATCGACGCGGGGGTCTACATCAGCCAGGCGCTGGGGCGCGAACCCAACTCGCGCGCGTCGAAGGCGATTCGCACCAAGCGGGCGGGGTAGCCGCAGCGTCGATGCAGGAACAGGTCATCCAGGTCAAGGTGAAACCCAATTCACGCACCAGTCGGCTGGAACATTGCGACGATGGAACATGGCTTGCGCAGCTCAAGGCACAGCCGATCGATGGCAAGGCCAATGAAGAGCTCGTTGCGCTTGTTGCGAAGCAGTTCGAATGTCGCAAGACCGCGGTATCGATCATGCGTGGCGCGTCGGGCCGGATGAAACTGGTGCGGATCGAAGGCCCGTGAACCTGCTGACAAAATGACCCCCATGTGCGGCGCCGAACTCCATTCCCTTCCCGAAACCGTGCAGCGCGTCGCGCGCGCCCTGCAGGAGGCCGGGCATCCGCATGCACCGCGCATGCTCGACGATGCTGCGCGCACCGCACAGCAGGCGGCCGACGCGCTCGGCATCGCCGTCGGGCAGATCGCCAAGAGCATCATCTTCCGGCGCAAGAGCGACGACGCAGCGGTGCTGGTCATCACCTCGGGCGACAAGCGCGTGGACGAAAAGAAGGTCGATGCCATCGTCGGCAGGACCGGCCGCGCCGATGCCGAGTTCGTGAAGGCGAAGACAGGCTTCTCGATCGGCGGGGTGTCGCCCTTCGCGCACGCTACGCCGGCCGTCACGCTGATCGATCGGGCGCTCTTCCGCTTCGACGAGATCTGGGCCGCGGCCGGCCATCCGCATGCGGTGGTGCGCCTCGCGCCGCAGGATCTGGAACGGCTGACCGGCGCGCCGGTGGCGGACGTGGTGTGACGACGCAGGCCGCCATGCACACGGTCAGCGTGCCATCGCCCTGCATCTCGGTGTGCCGCATGAACGATGGCGAGCCGCCGCTGTGCGAGGGCTGTTTTCGTACCGTGCCCGAGATCGCCGCCTGGAGCCGGATGAAGGACGGCGACAAGCAGCAGGTCTGGACGCGCATCGCGCAACGTACCAAGGAGATCCCCGCCCCATGAAACACATCGACTTCTACCTGGACTTCATCTCGCCCTACGCGTACCTGGCCTTCGAGCGTCTGCCGGAAGCGCTCGAAGGTGTCAGCTACAGCGTGCGCTACAAGCCGCTGCTGCTCGGGGCGCTGCTCAAGCATCATGGCCAGCTCGGGCCGGCCGAGGTGCCGCCCAAGCGCGAGTGGACCTATCGCCATGTGCAGTGGCTCGGCCATGCGAACGGCATTCCGATCGAGATGCCCGCCACGCACCCCTACAACCCGCTGCCGCATCTGCGCCTGTCGCTGGCGACCTCGACCGATGGCTGCATCAGCCGGCAGGTTGCCGAGACGATTTTTCGTGACGTGTGGCGCGGCGGCGGCGAGGCGGGCGACGCATCGCGGCTGGCTGCGTTGAGCGCGCGCCTCACCCTGCAGAGTGATCCTGGCAGCGACGCCGTCAAGGCGCAGCTCAAGGCCAACACCGACGAGGCCGTGGCCCGCGGCGTGTTCGGCGTGCCGGCCTTCGCAGTCGACGACCGTCTGATCTGGGGCTTCGACGGCTTGCCGATGCTGCGCGCCGCCGTGCTGGACGACCCCTGGTTCGAGGGGCCGCAATGGCGGACCGCCGGCGATCGCCCTGGCATGCTGCGCAGCAATCGATGACCTTTTCTGTATCCTGAAATCGGTTGCAGGGGTTTCACCCTAGTTTGTAAGCGCCTGTCAGTTTGGCGAAAGTCTGGGGTCAGTCGACCCTCCAAGAATGCGTGGCGGTCTCGCGTTGAGACCTGCATCCCGCATACCCACAGGAGACGACGCAATGGCAACCACACTGGATTCCAAGGGGGTTCCGCATCCGGCGCCCCGACCCATGTCCGCGGAGGAGAAGAAGGTCATCTTCGCTTCGTCCCTCGGCACGGTGTTCGAGTGGTACGACTTCTACCTCTACGGGTCGTTGGCAGCGATCATCGCCAAGCAGTTCTTCAGCGGCCTGGATGCGGGCGCAGCCTTCATCTTCGCGCTGCTGGCCTTTGCAGCCGGTTTCCTGGTGCGTCCGTTCGGCGCCATCGTGTTCGGCCGGCTCGGCGACATGATCGGGCGCAAGTACACCTTCCTGGTCACGATCCTGATCATGGGCCTGTCGACCTTCATCGTCGGCTTGCTGCCCAGCTACGCGACCATCGGCGTCGCGGCGCCGGTGATCCTGATCGCCCTGCGCATGCTGCAGGGCCTCGCACTCGGCGGCGAGTACGGCGGTGCCGCCACCTACGTGGCCGAGCATGCGCCGCACGGCAAGCGCGGCGCCTACACCTCGTGGATCCAGACCACGGCCACGCTGGGCCTGTTCCTGAGCCTGCTGGTGATCCTCGGCGTGCGCACCGCGATGGGTGAAGTCGACTTCCAGGACTGGGGCTGGCGCATTCCGTTCCTGGTGTCGATCCTGCTGCTCGGCATCTCGGTTTGGATTCGCCTGTCGCTGTCCGAATCGCCCGCCTTCCAGAAGATGAAGGCCGAAGGCAAGACCTCGAAGGCGCCGCTGTCCGAATCGTTCGGCCAATGGAAGAACCTGAAGATCGTGATCCTGGCGCTGGTCGGCCTCACTGCCGGTCAGGCCGTGGTCTGGTATTCGGGCCAGTTCTATGCGCTGTTCTTCCTGACGCAGCAGTTGAAGGTCGACAACACGACGGCCAACCTCATGATCGCCGCGGCGCTGTTGCTCGGCACGCCGTTCTTCGTGGTGTTCGGCACGCTGTCCGACAAGATCGGCCGCAAGCCGATCATCATGGCCGGCTGCCTGCTCGCCGTGGTCACCTACTTCCCGGTCTTCAAGATGCTGACCGAGGCCTCCAACCCCGATCTGGCCAAGGCGCAAGCCACCGCCGGCGTGGTGGTCACGGCCGACCCGGCGACCTGCTCGTTCCAGGGCAATCCGGTGGCTCGCGAGATCGACTTCAAGAGCTCGTGCGACATCGCCAAGCGCTACCTGGTCCAGAACTCGGTCAGCTACGAGAACGTGGCCGGTGCACCCGGCTCCAAGGCCAGCGTGAAGATCGGCGACAAGTCGGTCGAGGCGCCGGTCGGCAATGTGGTCAACCTCAAGTTCGACGAAACCTCGGTGAAGGAAATCGCCGCGTTCAAGAAGAGCGTCGCCGACGACCTGAAGCTCGCAGGCTACCCGGCCAAGGCCGATCCGGCCAAGATGAACAAGGTCATGATGATCGTGTTGCTGTTCTGGCTGGTGCTGCTGGTGACGATGGTCTACGGCCCGATCGCCGCGATGCTGGTGGAGATGTTCCCGACCCGCATCCGCTACACCTCGATGAGCCTGCCGTACCACATCGGCAACGGCTGGTTCGGCGGCCTGCTGCCGACCACCGCGTTCGCCATCGTGGCCAGCACCGGCAACATGTACAACGGCCTCTGGTACCCGATCATCATCGCGGGCATGACGCTCGTGATCGGCACCCTTTTCATTCGCGAGACGAAGGACGTCGACATCTACGCGAACGACTGATCCCGACCGTGCGGAGGGCGCCCGCCCTCTGCTCAAAAAAGAGGCTTCATGCCATGCTGCACGCAGGCTGAAGCCTTTTTCTTGAGCACTCAATCAAGGAGATACAACCATGTGGAAACTCGTCGTCGGCTTCGTCATCTTTGCGGCCATCGCGCTCTACGTCATCAGCAAGGGCGGTGACAAGATCGACATGGGGGGCGAGAAGCACGGCACCGAGGCAACGCACGTGCCCGCGCCTGCTGCGCCCGCGACGCCCGCTGCGCCGGCAGCCCCGAAGTAGCAGGCCGGCTCAGCGCTTGAAGCGGCCGTCGCTGATGATGGCCAGGTCGGCGAAGTCGATGCCGGAGTGGTCGGTCGGCGAATAGCTCACCTCCATGCCGCCGCCGAGGTCGAAGCCGCGGATGCTTTCCAGCGCGACCAGCACCTTCGCCCGCGTCGGCTTGGGGCCGGCGCGGCGCAATGCCTCGACCAGCACCTTGCCGGCGGCGAAACCTTCGAGCATGGCCGGCGAGAGTTCGAGATTGCCACGGGCCTTGGCCAGCGCTGCCGCTTCCTTGACCATCGGTTGGGCCATGGCGCGCTCGGAAGGGAACACCTGCGTGACGATCACGCCGCTGCTGGCGTTGCCGAGCTGCTTGATGAAGCCGCCCGATGCGTTGTTCGACAGCGTGACGATCTGCGCCGCCGAGCCGGCTGCGCGCAGGGCCTTCACCCCGTCGACCACGGCGCTGCCGGAGCCGATCCAGAGCACCGCCTGCGGGTCGGCCTTCGTCAGCGCCGGGACGATGGCGGCGTAGTCCGGCTTTTCGCGGTCGGCCGGGACGACCGCGACCGGCTTGAACTTGCCTTTGGCGAAACCATTGTTGGCGCCTTCCAGGCCGTCCAGCCCGAACGAGTCGGACGCATGAACGATCGCGATGCGGTCGATGCCGACCGTGTGCAGGTGCTGCACCGCCTTTTCGGCCTCGCGCTGGTAGCTCGAGCGCACGTTGAACACGTGCTTCTGCAGCGGCTTGTGCAGCACCATGGCGCCGGTGGAGGGCGCGATCAGCGCCACGCCGCTCTTGTCAAGGTGCGGAATGATGGCCTGGGTGTGCGGCGTGCCCCGGTTCAGGAACATCGCGACGACCTTCTTTTCCTCGATCAGCACACGGCCGTTCTCGCCCGCGCGCTTGACGTCGAAGCCGTCGTCCATCTGCACCAGCTCGATCTGCTCGCCATTGATGCCGCCCTGGGCGTTGGCCTGGTCGATCACCAGCCGTGCGCCGGCGATGGTTTCGTTGACGCTGGCCGCGACCGGCCCGGTGATGCCTGCCGTCTGGCCGATCACGATCTGGGCCGCAGCGCTGACGGCGGTCAGGGCCAGCAGGCCGGCAGTGCAGAAACGACGCATGGTTTTCATGGGGACCTTGAGAGCGTGCAGGGCCGCGGAATGCGCCGAGACACAAATGTATGTATTTGTTACGAGAATCTCCGCGCGGCCCATTGGTGGAAACCCCTGCCCGCCGACCAAGCATGTGAAGCACTGCGCGATCGGTGCCGGCGCCCTTCCTAGAATGTCTGCCCCACCCCCAAGGCACTCATGACACAGGGCTCCATCCGGATCCGCGGCGCACGCCAGCACAACCTCCAGAATCTCGACCTCGACATCCGTACCGGAGAGCTCACGGTGGTCACGGGCCCCAGCGGCTCGGGCAAGTCGAGCCTCGTGTTCGACACGCTCTATGCCGAGGGCCAACGTCGCTACGTCGAAACGTTCTCTGCCTACGCCCGGCAGTTCCTCGACCGCATGGACAAGCCGGCCGTGGACAAGGTCGAAGGGGTGCCGCCCGCCATTGCCATCGACCAGACCAACCCGGTGCGCTCATCGCGCTCCACGGTCGGCACGATGACCGAACTGAACGACCACCTGAAGCTGCTCTTCGCGCGCGCGGCACAGCTGTTCGATCGGCAGACGGCCCTTGCGGTGCGGCACGATTCGCCCGACAGCATCTACGCGGCCATGGTCGAGCGCGCCGCCGCATCGGGCGACCCGCGCGTGGTCGTGACCTTCCCGGTCGAATTGCCCGCCACCACCACGGCCGAAGAAGTGACGCAATGGCTGTCGGCCAGCGGCTTCACGCGCGTGCAGGCCGAGCGCGAGGTCGCGACGCCCACCGGCCCGCGCAAGGTGCTTGATGTCGTGGCCGACCGTTTTCGCATGGCGGGTGCCGAACGCGTGCGGGTGCTCGAAGCGATCGAGACGGCGCTGAAGCGCGGCGCCGGGCGCCTCACGGTCTACGCGCTGGCCGCGGAAGAGGGCGGTGTGCCCGACATCTGGAAATTCTCCACCGGCCTGCATTGCCCCGAGAGCGACATCCGCT
Organism: Variovorax sp.; assembly: GCA_004211245.1. Taxonomy (GTDB): domain Bacteria; phylum Pseudomonadota; class Gammaproteobacteria; order Burkholderiales; family Burkholderiaceae_C; genus Variovorax. The sequence continues at coordinate 34 of SEGN01000155.1, read as the reverse complement.
ACAGCGACCCGATCCCGTCGATGTTCTCGTTCAA
>SEGN01000154.1 GCA_004211245.1 Variovorax sp. | reverse complement strand
CGAGATCTTCTCGAACCTGGACTGGTGGCAGCGGCCGGGGGCTGAAACCTTGGACACCTGCATAGAGCGGCACAAGAGCGCTGTTTGAGGCGGTGACGAGGCCCAGGCCTCAGGGCACCCTGCTCCGCGAATGTCCCCCGGCTTCGCCTCCTCCTTGATTTCGCTGCGCAGCATGTCCTGCCGGCCCGAGCCTGGGCAGACGCTGTTGTTCCAACGCTGGGTGGCAACGCTGGAGACAGAACCGCTTTTCGAGGAGATGCGAGAGTCGAGTTTGGGCCCTCGGTCACTGGTGCTTCCGTAAAGCAGCCGAGGAGAACCCGAAGGTCAATCGGCCACTAGGCGAAATGAGCAGGGTGCAGCGGAGCTTTCCGTCATTCATTTCTTCGATCTCCACGTCATAGACGCGCTGGATGTCGCTCACGAACGCATCACAGCCGAAGGCCAAATTCTCTGCTCCATTGAAGACAATGATCGCGGGCTCAGTGCCCGGGTACTCGGGCAAGCCCAACGAATTCGCATTGAGGTCGGCGACCTCTAAGCTAACGGATCGGGCACTCGCGTTCCAAGCAATCTGTTGAATGCGTGCGTCATGCAAGCCGCCCAACTCGGCAAAGAAGGAGCTTGGATCGAGGATGACAGCTTGGTTCTGTTTCGGGTGCATGGAAGGGAGTGCTGCTCGCCGCATCGAAAGCGCAGATTCTGCACGGCTAGACGACCGCTCATGACCAAATACGGTCTGCCGACTATGAAGAATATCTAGGACAACCACGCTCGCCTTCCCCAAGGACAGACATCGCGATGACCCCTCCGAACTCGGCCCTCAGCAGCTCCGTTGCTGCAACCACTCGCTTGGTTGCCATCGCACCGCAAGCGGGAAGCGCCACCGTGGCCGGTCGCTTAGCCATAACTGCGGCAACTGCGTCGCTCGGCGTTTGAAAGTCAATGCCGTCGACGACGTAGATGTTCGGCAAGACGAGCAACTCGACCCGCTCGGCCCGTGCCCAAGGCACTGAGCATCCAACTGCAGCCACTGCGGCTGAGAGGGGCGGCAGGAGCTTTTTCCAAGCACTGTTCATGCGCGAATTCTGTGCCCAATGTGAACTTCCGCTTCTGGCCGATAGCCGAATCAGGCCTGGGAGTGCGAGATACCAAGACTTCAAAAGGGAGCACCAGTCGTGAATCGGACTGCTGAGACGCGCGGGTGAGGTCGCTACTTGACGGTGACCTTGTAGGTCACCTGGCGTTGCATGTTCATGGCTTTGATCAGACCACCAAACGTGATCTTGTGCTCTCCTCGCGGGAGCGGGCGCAGAGGCACCCACATGCCCAGCCATATTGAATTTTGCGCAGTCGCATTGGCCTCGACCACCGAGTCTTCACAATCAGAGAAGCTCGCGGCGTAACCTTGAAGACGATCGAAGCGTACGCCGTTGATCTCGAGGAAGGCCTCGTGCATTGTGTAAGGCGAATTTTTGCTGAGCTTGGAAAGTTCTTTGCAAGTGGCGGGATCTTTTGTCGAGAAACTTGCTGCTACCACAGGAACGACGATGTTGGTTCCGAAAGGCACTGTGCAGGTGCGTTCAATGCGATCGGCTGCTGCAGCCCCAGCCAGGAACCAAACGCTGCCTTGCTGAGCTTCAGCGCAGTACTGACCGGACCGGTCGAGCGACGGACTCTTCCCTGCAGGGATCGAATTGGACCATTTCCAAAATCTTTCACCCAGACGACCTGGGTCATTGTGGTCGATGCGCTCATAGACAGGTACCAGCCAAGTCGCCACGTCGCTATTGCCTCGGGTGTAGTACCACGGCGAGAAGCCGGCGGGCATCGGATACTTGAAAGGGGTTTGACCATAGTTGATTCGGATCGCCCCGTACTTCAGGAGCTTCCCGAGCATCTGGTCGATGCTCACACGAATGCCGTAAGGCTTGTCATTGAGCTGTATGGGCACACCGTCTCCGCTCAGAAGGCGAGTGTTGTTGTCCCGCCAGTTGAAGGTGCGTTGGTCGAGGTCGAGCGCCAATCCAAAGGTGTTGGTTTTTTCGTCGTCTTCCAGCTTCCCGCTTGAGATCGCCAGAAATGAAAGTACGTTGTCGACCCCCAATCTGAACTCCTGTTTGCCGGCCATCTGCTTTGCCAAGTTTGCCTCGACGGTCACCTCGGCGTACCACTTCCCCGAATTTCCGTGTCCGAGGGGAAACACGAAATCGTTGATCGGAATCAGTGCTTCATTACCGGGCGCGGGCTGGGCAGAAGCCGTACAGGCGAGCACGGAGACAAGCGCTGAGCAGGCAAGAGCGTGAAGGACATTTCTCATTGGCATTCCAAAGGGGCAAGCAGCATTGGGCAGTCAACAATGTAACCGAGTGTTTCCGAGCGAGCTAGCGGTTTAACCCCCGCTGAAATTTGCTTCGGGGAGAGGGTCAACTAATCGCGCCGACCTGCTCTATGAGCCGGTGGGCAGGCTCCATGAGCTTGCGCGTTCCTTGAACGCGATATACAGGGCATGGGTCCATCGCATCGACGGAGGTCTCATCCGAGTCGCTGCACAAATGGCTTGACCGTCGGCCGGCTCTCAGGCGGTGGTGCACGCCAAGTGAGCTGCACGGCGCCAGTGGCAGTATTGAAAGTCCAAATAGCCTGCACCGTGCTGCCTCTGACCTGGATGAGCGCGATCCCGCTGCCGCGTGGTGCCAACAGCAGCGGGCGACCCATGAGTTCGGTCGATATGCCCATGGTCTTGCCCAACCTGTGCCGGCCAGCAAGTTCTCCCTGCGCCGAAATCAGCAGCAACTCTCCGTTCGTGGTCCAAGCCGCGTAGCCGCGGGTTACCGGGTCAAATGCCAGTGCGGTGATGTCCATGTCAGAAAGGGAGCGATAGTCGATCCAGCGGTCTGCACGCAAGTCGTAGCGGTATAGAAAGCCTTCGCCGCCCAGCGTGGTCAGAGCCACGACGCCCTTGATCGGGTCATAGGCCAGGTCTGTTGGCCAGGACACCGGAGGAAAGCTGGGCGGCATGGGCGCCAGCGGCTTGCTGCTTTCACCGACGATGCGGTTCACGCCTTCACCCGAAATCGCGAAGGTGGTGCCACGCGGGCCGGGCGTCTCCTTTCCTCGCGTGAAGTAGTCGCGCCATTCGTCGCCGGGCACCAGCGGCCCGGCATTCGTCCACGTTACCGGCCGGCGTTGGTCCGACGTCGTCAATTCGAAGCGGACGTCCACCGATGCCTTCTCGGGTGGTGGCGGCGGCAATGCCAGAACGGCGACCACCGCATCTGGACGGTCGTAGCGCTGAACACCCGCCAGGCGGTAGTCCGAACGGAGCGCGTCCAGCCGTGTGGCGCCGAAACGCGAGCGCATCATCTGGCTCCAACCTTTGAACGCGTCCGGTGTCGCAACCTGCGACGCGTAGCCGGCGTCGATCTCCCATAGCCGCGTGCCGGGTGGCCCACTCACGGGACTGACCGGCTTTTGGAATGACGACACCAGAATCGCTTGGACCTGCGTACCGGGAGTTGCGGACACTTTCCAGAGAACCTTCTCGTACGTGGACAGCAGCAGCACCACCTTCTGCCCAGGGCGGTCGAGTACGACCTCAGGCACCCGGTCTTTGGTCTCGTAACCAGTGATCACGACCACCTCGCTGTCGACTGCAATGTCGATCGGTGGTTTCGACCCCAGCGAAGTCAGCAACGGCAAGTCGACCGGCCGGATCGCTACACCAAATGCCGGCTGCCCCGAGCCGTCCAAGCCCGCCCGCTGGATCGGAGGCGGCAACGGCGGTGAGCTGGACGGCTGCGTGGAAGATGCAGAAGGCGCAGATCCGGGCAGCCGCCGGCTTTGCGTGATGGCTTGTTGTTCGGCCGCTGCCTTCTCCATGCGTGCCGCGGCCTCGCGCATGCGCGCCACCTGGGCGTCCATCGCTTGGCGCTGTACTTCGCGAGGCGCCAAGCCTGAACTGCCTGGCGGAATCGTCGACGGGCGATCGGAGGGTATTGCTGATTGCCGCTGCAGTGGCAGGTCCAGCGTTTTCTGCGCGGCCCTGTCCCCGTCACAGGGTTGAGAGCGGTACTCAACCTTGCCGTCGGCGGCTTGGCAGCGATTGACCTGAGCTTCGGCACGGAGTGGAAAAATCAGGCACAGGCCTAGCATCAGGGACGCGATGGCGGGCACGGATCGTAGGGATGTCATTTTGATTTGGGCTCAGCGTGATAGGGGGCCGCCTACGCGTTGGGAGCGCAGGCGTCCGCCTGGATTCGAGCGCACTCGCGTACCGACGCTCCAGTCGCAAAGTGTCAGGTTCCCCATGTCACGCTTTCAAGTGGAACGCAAGCTCCCTGTGTACCGATATCCCATGGACAGTGTCGAGCGCTGGAGGCTCTTGCCAGTTCACGCGAAGCCTCAAAGCGGCGACCATCTTCTTGTCGGATTCCTCGGGTCATCCGCTATCTCTTCGTCAACCTCAGTCGCCATGAAATCGTGGCCGACAGCCGCTGTTGAGTTCGCTGCGTTTTCCCTTAACGTCCAATGACGGTTTCTGGCCGCATTGTGCCTTCCGCCGGGGTGGTCGAACCTACCGCCGGAGCCGCGCCAACGAGCCACAGCCAAGAATCAACGGCGGATCCATCTCGGAGTCCCCAGCCCTGATTTCATCAACCTGACGCAACTGGAGCTTCCCCTTCGACAGCTTGGCTGTGCCCATCACAATGGCTCCGTTCCGTCCGCTCGTGACAACAAGCAGTGCTGTCGTACCTGCCACTACCCCTCTGACAGGACCGCCTTCGTTCAGGCGGCCGCAGCCAGAAACGGCCATTGAGTGAGTGCCGGTGATGTCATCACCGGCTTGCGCCAGCACGAATTCCGCAGTTCCGCATTCCGCGCCACGCTGGCGCTCGGCCGGGGTGCGAAGGTCGATGACCCAACTTCCGGCGAACGGCTCGCCAGCAACTGAGGAACCAACGTAAGCAAGAAGCACAAGGGAAACCGGCAAAAAGAGGCGATTCATGCGTCGATTCTGAAGGTCCGGTTGTGGCCGCTAGTTGACCGTCGAAATTGATTCAGCCGAGTACAGATCATTCGATTTGACGCGCACTCGCGTACCGGCGCTCCAGTCTCGAAGTGTCAGGTTCCGCGTCTCTCGCTTGCAAGTCGAACTTACGCTCCCCGTGTATCGATAACCCATGGCAACTATCGCGCCCTCGGCAGGCTCCCTGCCAGATGCTTGAATCACGCGGAGCCTCAGCGCGGCGACCATCTTCTTACCGAGAATCATCGGGTCGTCCGCTATCTCTTCGTCAACCACAGTCGCGGTGAAATCGTAGCGGACTGACGTCGAAGCGCTGTCTGCGTTTGCCTCATGAATCGAGCATGCGAAAACGCCTCCGTGCGCCAACGCTCCGACCAACGCAGCCAGGTTGATTGATCGAGTCATAGGTGCTTGCCAACTTCTGAACATCGATTTCCCTCGTCGTCGAATGGCTGCTTCTGGCCGGCTGCTGGCGGACCACAGCAGTCACCGCTGCGGTCGGCGCCTGGCCTTGTCTTCTCGCCTGGACAGACGTCTCATGCTTCGCTCCCGGGCCAAGTCCGCGGCAGAGGGTCGCGTGAAGTAGCGGCAAAGCGCCCCAACGACAGCTATGACGAGCATGGCCAGGAAGAAGTACGCCACGAGCTCCGTGAGCCATGGCATCGGGTCTTCGCCTTCACCGCCGCCGCCTCGTCTGCGTGCATGAGCCGATGCTGTCATCAGGCTCACCATGGCAACTGACGCCAGCGTGCGGAACCGAGAGCTGGTCATGCGTTTGTGTCGAATTGAAGGGACCGGTCGAAGAACCGCTTGTGGCCGGATGCCGAGCTGGCCTTACGCTTCGGCGACCGCCGCGATGGAGACCTTCAGCCCTGGAATTCTGGCCGGGAGCTTGGCGCCTTGCCGAGCGGGAGGGTCAGAGGGAAACCATCTGACCCATTCTTCGTTCATTCCTGCGAAATCGTCTTCGTCCGCAAGGACAACGGTGAAGCTGACCGCCTTTGACAGAGAGCTGCCCGCCGCCTCCAGAATCGCCTCGACATTGGTCAGACACTGACGCGTTTGTTCCTGGATCGTGCTGCCAACGATGGCACCAGTCCCGGCATCGGCCGGGGACGTTCCGGAGACGAAGATGAGCCCGGCAGCTCTGACCGCTTGACTGTAGGTCGCGGGTGGCTTCGCTGCCTTCGGCGTGTAAACGATCTGGCGAGTCATTTGCGTCTCCGTGGTCGTGGCAACGTCGTCGAATGTAGCTGTGCTGCTCCTGGTCCGCTCAATCCAGCCAAAATGGAAGGCTGTTTCGAATTTCAGCTGTTGGCCGTGAACGGGTGTCCACCACTGTAGCGTCAAGAACATCCAGAACTCGCACGGCGCATCCCGGGCCAGGGTGGTGGGTAACCCCTGCAGCGAACTCGACATCGAAGAAGACTGCCTGGTCAACTACGGGTTCCTGCCACGCGAGCATCTCGCGCTCATGCATCCGCGCGAGCCGAAGAAAAAACCGTGGGACGCCGCCACGCGCCGCAAGGCGGGTGCGGTGCTGGCCTTCGTGCGCGAACGCGGCGAGGTGCATCCGCGCGAGGTCGAGGCGCACTTTGCGCATGGTCGCATGACCAACTACTGGGGTGGATCGAGCAACGCCGGCACCCATCTGCTGGACGGCATGCACTACCGCGGCATGCTGCGCGTGGTGCGTCGCGACAGCGGCACGCGCGTGTACGCCGAGGTGAACCATGCACCGCCCATCGACGACAGCCCCTCGGGCCGCGCCCTGCGCGCTGCGGCGCTGCTCGAACTGATCGTGCGCAAGTACGCGCCGCTGCCGTCCGGCAGCCTCACCTACCTCGTGCGCCTGCTCGATTACGGCGCGCCGCATCTGGCCGCGCAAACCCAGGCCGCGCTGCGCGACGCGCGCGAGGTGCTCGGTAGTTGCCGCGTCGACGGCACGACCTGGTATTGGCCCGCCGACGAGAACCCGCGCTCGCGCCGCCATGCACCCGACGACGCGGTGCGCCTGCTCGCGCCCTTCGATCCGGTGGTGTGGGACCGGCGCCGCTTCGAACTGCTCTGGGGCTGGCGGTACAAGTTCGAGGCGTACACGCCCGCACCGGCGCGGCAATTCGGCCACTACGCATTGCCGTTGCTCTGGCACGACCGGGTGATCGGCTGGGCCAACGTCGCCGCGCGGCAGGGGCAACTCCAGCCGGTCTTCGGCTATGCCGACCGCAAGCCGCGCGACGCGGCGTTTCGCGCGGCACTCGACGACGAGTTGCAGCGCATGACGACCTTCCTCGCCCCCCGCAGTGGGGTCTTGCCCCCTGCGTGACAGCACGCCGGCGAGCGCCTGCCTAGAATCCGTGTTGTTCCGGCGCAATCCGGGACGAAGCGTTCTCAGGGCGGGGTGCAACTCCCCACCGGCGGTGATGGCGACTCGTTCGCACAAGCCCGCGAGCGCCTGCGATGCGTCGAGCATGGCAGGGTCAGCAGACCCGGTTGGATCCCGGGGCCGACGGTCACAGTCCGGATGAAAGAGAGCGCGGACCGTGGGCATGGTCGCGTGGTTCGCTCGCGCGGCACGGCCAACGTTTTCGTGCGCCCTGATTCTGGAAACCTGCATTCCTGCAAGAGGCACCATGAGTCAGATCAACGACCTTCCCTTTTCCGCCCTGCCGGCCGGCGACGCATCGCGCGGCCTGCGCATCGCCTTCGTCGAGGCGCAGTGGCATTCGGACATCGTGCACCAGGCGCGCGACGCCTTCCTCGAAGAAATGGCTCGCCAGGGCTTCGAGCGCGAGCGCATCGACATCGTCGACGTGCCGGGCGCTTTCGAGATCCCGCTGCATGCCAAGCGGCTCGCGCTGTCGGGACGGTACGCCGCCATCGTGGGCTGCGCGCTGGTGGTGGATGGCGGCATCTACCGGCACGAGTTCGTGGCCAACACCGTGGTGAACACGCTGATGACGCTGCAGCTCGAGACCAACGTGCCGATCCTCTCGGCCGTGCTCACCCCGCATCACTTCCACGAGCACGTGGAGCACCGCAAGTACTTCCATCGTCACTTTGCGGTCAAGGGCACGGAGGTGGCCGACGCCTGCATTAAGACACTCGAAAGCCTGCATCGCATCGAGGCTCTGGTCGCGGCCTGAAGAACGAGCGCGCCTCACCCCTCGCAGCGCGGGCCGGTGCTGCGACGCCAGCGCGTTCCGGCCGCCAGTCCGGCCGCGGCGGTCGCCGCGACGAGGGTGCCGTCGGCCTCCCACCGCAGGACGGGGCGTGGCGGACCACCCGCAGGAGGCAACAGCGAGACGCCATCGAGAGTACCGGCCCAGGACTGCCCCGCGCCTTGCGCTCCGAGCACTGCGCGGTAGGCCTGGAAGGTCTGCTGCACTTCGAGCGGCACCGCGCCTGCGCACCACAGGCCCTGCACCGGCGCCGGGACGCGCCACAGGTGCACGCGGCTGCGCTTCTCGCGACCGATTTTCTTGTCGGGCACGTCGAGCGTCACCGTGCGGTCGGGCGGCCAGTCGCCCATGTCCCAGTCGTGCGAGACGATGCGCGTGCCGGGCTTCAATGCCAGCAAGGAAGGACGCAGACGCAGGTTGAATTCGGGCAAGAGGTAGAGCGTGACCACGGTGGCCGCCGACAAATCGGTTTCGAAGATGTCCTGCTCCCGGAAGGCGGCGCGATCCGCAACGCCGGCGCGGCGCGCGCTGTCGATGCTCTGCCGCACGAGGTCGGGCACGATCTCGACGCCCAGACCCGTGGCGCCGAAGCGCTCCGCCGCCGTCACGACGATGCGCCCGTCGCCGGAGCCGAGGTCGATCACATGGTCGCCCGCCTTCACATCGGCGATGCGCAGCATCTCCAGCGTGACGTTGTCCGGCGTGGTGATGTAGGGCACCTCCTCGACCAG
>SEGN01000599.1 GCA_004211245.1 Variovorax sp. | reverse complement strand
GTCGCATAGGCGAGCGGCACCGCGGTGGCCACCGCAACGACGGCGCCGGTCTGCTCACGGCCACGCGGCGCCAGGGCGGCGCCGGCGATGCCCGCGCTCATCACGCGCGCCAGCAGGCCCAGGAAGACGGTGCGGTCCGGCGCGCTCTTCATCTTGTCGCCGAACAACTCGCCGACGCCCATGGCCAGGGCGCCGTACTTGAACAAAGGCCGGTCGAGCAGCACCAGGCGGCCCGGCGTGCGATCGCCGAGAACGCGGGCCGCGGCGATGCTCGCCATGGGCGTCATCGATCGCGCGCTGGCCACCGCGCCGATGAGGGAGGAGAAAAGCAGTCCGGGGAATTTCATGGTCGATCTCGCAGGAAGTACAGGCTGCGAAGAGCGTCGCGGATCCGGCGGGCAACGGCTGGCGGCGAAAAACCCGGGAGTGTGTAGGGCGCCGACACACCGGGGTCGCGGTTTCTCAGCCCCCGCGCGCGGTAGATGACGGCAACCGGCCGAACCCGGGCAGCCGCAAGGCCAGATCGTCGACGTCGACGCCGAAGCCGAGGCCCAGCACGTTCAGTTCCAGGCCCTCGTCGCGCGCGACCGTGACACCGTCCAGCCCCATCAGCGACACCTGCCACCCGGTGCCGCTGGGCGCACGGTCGATGAAGGTCGTCGAGCCCAGGTAGTCCTTGCCGATCGCGGTGGGGGGCAGGTCGAGTCGCAGCGCCGGCACCTGGCGCGCCACCCAGGCCACGAAGGTGTTGCTGTTGGGCCCGGGCCAAAGTCGGTACGACTCGCGCCACGGGTAGTCCGCCACGGCCGCTTCGATCTGCGAAATCATGGCTTCGGCCTGCGCGCCCCGGTGGTCCGCCAGCAACTGCGGATAGGCGCCGTACCAGAGCAGGTCGGGCGCCTCCACTTCGTTGCTGACCAAGGCATCCCCGCCGCGACGGGCCCGCCAACCGACGATGTGGTACGTGGTGTAGTGATCTGCACCCGCACGCTTGACCGCGATCCACGGATGAATGCCGAAGGCGCCGCGCCATCGCACGATCCGCGCGCCATAGACCTGCACCACCGCACCGCGCTCGACGGCAGGGTCCGGCGCCTGCCCGGTGCTCCCGCGACTCGTCATGTGCCAGGGCGTGTCCAGGTCCAGCTTGCCGGAAGCCAGCACGCCGATCGGGCCGAGCATCAGCAGCGCAAGCAGGCACAGGAATCGGAGCGACCAACGCGCCCAGCGTGGGTTGCGACTGCGGACCGGAGGCAAGGAGGGTGCATCGCGCATCGGGTCAGTATGCCCTTGGTGCGCCATGGCGCATTGCCGTTAGGGCGCCGGCCTTGTAGGCCTTTGCTACTCAGTCTGGCGCAGCCGCTGTCCACAAAGTCACGCGACCGCCTGTACACACGTAAGCGTGATGGTCAACAG
>SEGN01000598.1 GCA_004211245.1 Variovorax sp. | reverse complement strand
CTTGTCGATGAGGTAGGTGCTCGCGTTCCACAGGTACGACATGGTGAAGAGCGTGAACCCGGTGATCCAGGTGGTGTAGCTCTCCCAGTACGACCAGTGCAGGTGGTCCGGAACTTTCTTCGGCGCCAGCAGGTACTTCTGCATGTTGTAGAAGCCGCCGCCATGCACCGCCCACTGTTCGCCGCCCACGCCCTTGTCGAGCGACTCCTGATCGAGCGGCTTCTCGAGGCTGTTGTCGAGCATCACGAAATAGAACGAGGCGCCGATCCAGGCCACGGCCGTGATCACGTGGACCCAGCGCAGCAGCAGATTGGCCCAATCGAGGTAGTAGCTTTCCATGTGCTTTCAACCTTGAGGACGCCCCGCGGCGTCACAGTCGTTTTGGCGTCTGCTCACCACGGCGGGCACTGCGAACAGAGTAAGAGCCGCGAACGCAGGCGGGAGAGGCCTGGCTCCGCTGCGGCGGAATTTGGTGAACCGAAGTGTATACACTTTGAGTGCAGGTGTCGGAGTGTTTTGATGCCGTCAGGGCAAACCCTGCAACAACTGTGCCGCGACGGCAACGGCAATGACTTCCGGCTCCTTTCCGCCGATGCCCTGTACGCCGATCGGGCAGGTCAGGCGGGCCATCTCGGACTCGGTGAAGCCGCGCGCCTCGAGCCGGTGCCGAAAGGTGGCCCACTTGGTCTTGCTGCCGATCAGGCCGACATACGGCAGGTCGTCGCGCTCGCGCAGCCGCTTGAGGCAGGCGATCACGATGTCGAGATCTTCGGCATGGCTGAAGCTCATGATCAGCACGCGCGAACCGGGCGCCAGTTGCGCCACCGCGTCCTGCACCGGCTCGGAATGCTCGGTTTCGATGGCGGCCGGCAGTGCTGCCGGGAAGACGCCGTCGCGGCTGTCGATCCAGCGCACCGAGAACGGCAGCGTGGCCAGCAGGCGCGCGAGCGCCGCGCCCACGTGGCCCCCGCCGAACAGCGCCACCGGCGCCAGCCGCGCCATCAGTTCGACGCGCAATGCCGGAATGTCGGCCGCCGTCACCCGCTGGCAGGACAGGAAGACGACCCCGCCACAGCACTGGCCCAGGCTCGGGCCGAGCGGGTAGCGCTGCGCGCCCTCCGGCACCGGGGCACCGGCCAACATGGCGCGCGCCGCCTGCACGACCTGGAACTCGAGCTGCCCGCCGCCGATGGTCGCGCTGAGCCCCTCGGCCCAGACCGCCATCCAGGTGCCGGCTTCGCGCGGCGCCGAGCCCTGCGTGGCGGTCACGCGCACCAGCACCGCGTCTTCCCGCGCCAGGCGCGCCAGCAGCTCGTCGAGGTGCCCGGTCACTGCGGACATGTCCTGTTGCGCGGCATGGCCCGTGCCACGGTATAACCGCGACGATGACTTTCATGACCCCGCGCTCCTTCGCCCG
>SEGN01000597.1 GCA_004211245.1 Variovorax sp. | reverse complement strand
GCCTTCATGGCACCGCGGCTGGCGCACTGGATCGCACTGGGCTTCGGCGCCGGCCTGTCGCGCTGGGCGCCCGGCACGGTGGGCACGCTCTGGGCCTGGGCCGCCTACGCGATCCTGCAGCACTGGCTCACGCCGACCGGCTTCGGCTGGCTGATCGCCGGCTCGTTGATCGTCGGCTGGTGGGCCTGCACCGTCACCGCGCGCCGCATGAACGTGGCCGACCCGGGCAGCATCGTGTGGGACGAGGTGGTGGCCTTCTGGATCGTGCTGTGGCTGGTCATGCCCACCGGCCTGCTCGGCCAGCTGGTCGCATTCGCGCTGTTCCGTTTCTTCGACGCCGCCAAGCCCGGCCCGGTGGCCTGGGCGGACAAGCTGTTCAAGCAGCGCGATGCCGCGCAGCCCGACTGGTGGCGTGCCGGCTTCGGCATCATCCTGGACGACCTGGTGGCGGCCTTCTGCACGCTGCTGGTGATCGCGATGGTGCGGGCATGGTGAACGGGCAAGAGGCGCTGGTCGCGCAGCTGGCCGAACTGCTGATCGCCCGCAAGCTGATGATGGCCACGGCCGAGAGCTGCACCGGCGGCCTGATCGCCGGCGCCTGCACCGACCTCGCCGGTTCGAGCGCCTGGTTCGAGCGCGGCTTCGTCACCTATTCGAACGAGGCCAAGGCCGAGTCGCTCGGCGTCGATGCCGCACTTATCGCCGCGCACGGCGCGGTGAGCGAGCCGGTGGCGCGCGCCATGGCCGAAGGTGCCTTGACCCATTCGCGCGCGCAGGTGTCGGTCGCGGTGACCGGTGTGGCCGGGCCGACCGGCGGCAGCGCCGAGAAGCCGGTCGGCACCGTGTGGTTCGGCTGGTCGGTCGACGGCCATGTGCGCAGCGAGTGCCGTCGCTTCGACGGCGACCGCGCCGCGGTGCGTCTGGCCACGGTGCACCACGCGTTGCAGAATCTGGTGACCTTGCTGCGGGCCCGACCCGGTACGAAGAAGCCATGAACCCGAACGAACAGACGATCCGCCGCTTCTACGACGCCTTCGCCGCGCTCGACGCCGCCACCATGGCCGCCTGCTATGCGCCGGACGCCGCGTTCGACGACGAAGCTTTCTCGCTGCGCGGCGCGCGCGAGATCGGCGGCATGTGGACGATGCTTTGCACTGCCACGCAGGCGAAAGGCGCCGACGTGTGGAAGCTGAGCTACCGCGACGTCAAGGCCGATGCGGCCAGCGGGCAGGCGCACTGGGACGCGCACTACCGATTCAGCGCCACGGGCCGCATCGTCGACAACAGCATCGACGCGCGCTTCACCTTCACGCCCGACGGACTGATCGCGCGGCACAGGGACAGCTTTCCGTTCTGGACTTGGGCACGCCAGGCGCTCGGCACGCCGGGCCTGCTGCTGGGCTGGACACCGATGCTGCG
>SEGN01000596.1 GCA_004211245.1 Variovorax sp. | reverse complement strand
CGACTCAAGGTCTTGGGTCCCACCGTGACCTGCATCGGGGCCGAGGAGCACCGCTTCATGCTGCAGGAGTCGATGGAGGCGGCCGGTGCCCCGGGACGCCAGATCCTCGAACCGTTGGCGCGCGGCACCGCGGCTGCCGTGGCGGTCGCTGCGTTGCTCGCCGAGCCCGCCGAGCTTCTGCTGCTGGCACCGGCTGACCATCACATTCCCGATATCGCCCTGTTCGCCTCGACCATCCTGCGCGGCGTGGCGGCTGCCCAGGCGGGCTACCTGGTGACTTTCGGCGTGACCCCGAGCTTCCCAAGCACGGGCTACGGCTACATCGAGCCCGGACAACCGCTCGGCGAGGGCGCCGACGCGCCGGCCGGCCGCGTCGTGGCGCACTTCCACGAGAAGCCGAATGCCGAAGACGCGCAGCGCATGCTGCTGCGCGGCGACATGCTCTGGAACGCCGGCATCCTCCTGGCCAGCGCGCAGACCCTGATCGATGCGCTGGAAGCGCACGCGCCGGACATCCTCGCCGCGTGCCGCCAGGCCACGCTGGGCAGCAGCATCGACGGCAGCTTCGTTCGGCTGGACCGGGAAGCCTTCGCGGCGTGCCGCAACGAGAGCATCGACTACGCCGTGCTCGAGCGGCACGACAAGACCGCCGTCCTGCCCTTTGCCGGCGCGTGGAGCGACGTGGGGGGCTGGGGCGCCGTGGCGGAGTTGCACGAGGCCGACGCCGACGGCAACCGGCTGAGCGGAAAGGGCTCCGTGCTGCGCGCCCGCAACACCTTCGTCCACGCGCCGCTGCGGCCTGTCGTCGCGCTGGGAACGGAGGACCTGGTGATCATCGACACGCAGGACGCGGTGCTCGTCGCCAGCATCCACTGCCTGGAGCAGGTCAAGGAAGTGGTGGCCCAGCTCTCTGCATCGGGGCACGCGGAAGCCACGCAGCACCGGCGCGTCGCACGCCCCTGGGGCGCCTACGACCGCATCGATGCGGGGCCACGCTTTCGGGTGCAGCGGCTCACGGTCAAGCCCGGCGCCACGCTGGCGCTGCGCATGCACCACCACCGGGCCGAGCACTGGGTGGTGGTGGAGGGAACCGCCCGGGTCACCAAAGATGGAGAAACCATGCTCCTGCGCGAGAACGAGTCGATCTACATTCCGATCGGCGTGGTCTATCGGCTGGAAAACCCGGGAAAGACCCTGCTGGAAGTGATCGAAATCCAGTCGGGCGGCTATCTCGGCGAGGACGATATCGTGCGTTTCGACGAACCGACGAACACAGGAAACTGACACCATGACCAAACGCCAGACCGAAGACGACCCGAACGCCGGCAACGCCGACCGCGTCAAGGACTCCGCCCAGCAGATCTGGCTGGCCGGCCTCGGCGCGTTCGCCAAGATGCAGCAGGAGGGCAGCAAGGCCTTCGA
>SEGN01000153.1 GCA_004211245.1 Variovorax sp. | reverse complement strand
GAAGTGAACTTCACTTCTATTCTCATGAGCGTTTAAAGTCTTGCGACTTTGTTCCGAAGAACTTGGCAATTGCCTTCAAACGCCCACGCTTATCGGCTGTAAATTTTTAAGGAACCGCTTGAGAGCATTTCTGCTTTCTTGCTTGGCTCGCTGCGATCAGCGAAGCCTTGAATTATGACATGTTATTTAAAGACCTGTCAACCTACTTGGTTTTTCTGCTTCTTTCGTTTGCCGCTTGTTTCACCAGGAAACTCGCTTCATTCGTTTTCAGCAGAGCCTTGAATTATCACATGTTTATTCAACATCTGTCAACTCAAAGGCTTTAAACCTTCCCGCTGTTTTCGTTTGGCGCCACCGCTTCGATTAGAAGTGTTTTTGCCTGCCGTTTTCAGCGGAGCCTTCGATTATGCAGTGCTTTTTAATTCACCGTCAACCTCTAGGGTCTTTCTCGACTTTGCAGTCCACAGCCCCGAAGCGCTGTCCCGACTGAACACGTTGCCGTGTAGGTGTCGAGCCCACGATTCTATGCCAGCTTTTCGGGGCAATGAAACACTGCGCCCAACTTTTTTCGCCAAGGCGCATCCGCCACTGGAGAAACGCCCCTCGCTGTGTCGCGCAGCCCTGTCCTGATAATCGGTCCATGGCCCTTATCACCCTGCTCAACGCTCAACTCGCCTTCGGCCACGTCGCATTGCTCGACCACGCCGATTTCTCTCTCCAACAAGGCGAACGCATCGGGCTGATCGGCCGCAACGGTGCCGGCAAGTCTTCGCTGCTCAAGATTCTGGGTGGGCTCGAGACCGCCGATGATGGCACCCTGCAACTCCAACAGGGTGTGCGGATCGCCTATGTGGCGCAGGAACCGGTGCTGGATGCGGGCGCCTCCGTGTTCACGTCCGCGAGCGCGGGCCTGGCGCATGTCATCGCCTCGCGCGAGATGTACCTGAATGCGGTCGAAGGCGCCGACCTCGACGCTCTTCAATCCGAAATCGAGGCCTACGATGCCTGGAACTGGGAGCAGCGTGTCGAGGAGACCCTGCACCGCCTGCATCTGGACCCGGAAGCGAGCGTCAGCTCCCTCTCCGGTGGCACCCGAAAGCGCGTCGCGCTGGCTCAGGCCCTGGTGACCGCACCCGACGTCTTGCTGCTCGACGAGCCGACCAACCACCTGGACCTGGACTCGATCGAGTGGCTGGAGCAGTTGCTGATCGACTTCAAGGGCAGCGTGCTGACCATCACCCACGACCGGTCGTTCCTCGACCGCGTGGCGACGCGGATCGTCGAACTCGACCGTGGCCTGCTGCGCTCCTACCCCGGCAACTTCACGCAATACCAGTTGCAGAAGGAAGAACAGCTCGCCCAGGAGGCCGTGATCAACGCCAAGGCCGACAAGCTGCTGGCCCAGGAAGAGGTGTGGATCCGCAAGGGGGTGGAGGCGCGCCGCACCCGCAGCCAGAGTCGCATCGGTCGGCTCGAAGCCCTGCGCGCGCGTCGCACCAGCCGCCGCGACGCGCTCACCGGCAAGGTGCGCCGTGGCGCCAACCTCGAGATTGCCTACTTCGACCAGATGCGCGAAGCGCTCGATCTCGACGCAACCCTGGAGGACTTCATCAGCCCCGGCAGCGAGTGGATCGAGATCGGCAAGCAGCGCAAGCACGTGAAGAGCTACCTGGGCGACTTCCTGTTCTCGCCGGCGCGAGCCAATTCGCCGGTGCGCTCGCTCAGCGGTGGCGAGCGCAACCGGCTGCTGCTGGCGCGCCTGTTCGCGCGTCCGGCCAACGTGCTGGTGCTCGACGAGCCCACCAACGACCTGGACATCGACACGCTCGAACTGCTGGAAGACCTGCTGCAGAACTACGACGGCACCGTGTTCCTGGTGAGCCATGACCGCACCTTTCTCGACAACGTGGTGACCAGCACGATCGCCTTCGAGGGCGACGGCCGCTGGCGCGAGTACGAGGGCGGCGTGCAGGACTGGCTGATCCAGTCGAAGCGGGCGCGGGAGATCGGGCTGCAGCGCGCGGCCGCCGCGCCGCCGGCCACGCCAGCGTCGGTGCCGCCGCCGCCGGCGGCAGTCAGCACGACGACTGCGGCCCCGCGCAAGAAGCTGAGCTACAAGGAGCAGCGCGAACTGGAAGCCTTGCCGGCACAGATCGCCGAACTCGAAGACGAGCAGCGGCGCATCACCGAGATGCTCGAACACGACGGCGGCGCGATCTACGCCAACGAAGCGTCTCGCGCAATCGAGCTCGGCGAGCGCCATGCCCGGATCGACGACGAACTCATGGCCGCGCTGGAACGGTGGGAATCGCTGGGCGCCCCGGCCCGCTGAGGCCGGCGTGCCTGTCCGACGCCGACGCAGTGCGCACTAGGCTATACAGAGAGCCCCCCAGAATCCCAACGCCGTCAATGCGCTCCTTCACCCGCTGGCTTCCCGCATTGCTCGCCGCCACCGCCTTCGCGCTGGCAACCGGCTGCGCCCAACTGCCGAAAAACGTCGAGCGACCCGTGTCCGGCGCGCTCGCGTCTCCCGCGGGCACGCCGCTGGCTGCCTTGGTGCAGCAGCGCCACGACGCGGCAGGCGCGCGATACGACTCCGGCTTCCTTCTGCTCGACGGCCCGCAGAACGCCTACGGCAGCCGTCTTGCGCTGGTGGAAGGCGCCCGGAAAACGCTCGATCTCCAGTACTACGCGATCCACGCCGATGCGAGCACGCGCCGCCTCATGACGGCAGTGCGCGAAGCGGCCGATCGCGGCGTGCGGGTGCGCATCCTCATCGACGACTTTCACAGCACCGGCCGGGATGCCCTCGTCCTGCAGCTGGCGTATGACAAGAACATCGAGGTGCGCCTCTTCAATCCGCTGGCCGGGGCGCGTGGCTCGTCGCTCGGGCGCCTGTTCAATTCGATCGGCGACGTCTCGCGCATCCAGCAACGCATGCACAACAAGCTGTTCCTGGCGGACAACGTGCTGGGCGTGACCGGCGGGCGCAACCTGGGCGATGCCTACTTCGGCATTGGCCAGAGCGGCAACTTCGTCGACATCGATGTGCTGGCGGCCGGGCCGATCGTGCAGGACCTGTCGCGCAGCTTCGACAGCTATTGGAACAACGAGCGCGCCTTCCCGGTGCAATCGCTCCTCTCGCGCGAGGAGCTGGACGGCATCCGCGAAAAGGCCCGCGCAGCGTCGGCGGCGTCACGCGCGACCGCCGAAGGCCCGCGCCCGTCCGATGCACGGCGCGCCGTCGTGTGGGACGAACAGCCGCTGGACCTGCGAAAGGCCGAATTCGTCTGGGCGCCGGCCGTGGTGCTCGCCGACAAGCCCGGCAAGATCGCAGCAGATGGCAGCGAAGCGCCGTCCGCGCCCGGCACGATGGTGAGCCAATCCGCCGATGCGCAACCGCCGGCTGGCGCCGCCACCCATCGCCGGCTGACGAGCTTCGAAGCCGCTGCCGACAGCACCGTCGGCAGCGACACGCTGGTGGAGGGCCTGCTGCAGTTGATCGGACTGGCGCAGCGTGACCTGCTCATCATTTCGCCCTACTTCGTGCCGGGCGCCGACATGATGCAGGCGTTTGCCAGCGCCCGGACACGCGGCGTGCGCGTCCGAGTGCTCACCAACTCGCTCGCGTCCAATGATGCGCCGATCGCGCACGTCGGCTATGCCCGCCATCGCGAAGCGCTGCTCAAGCTCGGGATCGAGCTGTACGAGATGCGCAGCGAGCAAGCCGGTATCGGCAGCGCCCTGGGCTCGTCCGGTGCATCCGTCACGGGCGAATCGCGCGCGATGCTGCATTCCAAGGTGCTGGTGCTGGACGGGCGCCTGCTCGTGGTCGGCTCCATGAACCTCGACCTGCGCTCCCAGCTTCAGAACACCGAGGTGGCCGTGCTGGTCGGCAGCCGGCGTCTTGCGGGCACCGCCACCGAGGTGATCGAGACCACGCTGCGCGATGGCGCCTGGCACGTCGAGCTGGTCGACGGCCGCTTGACCTGGCGCGCGCCGCAGGGCAGCGCACTGAAGGACACCACGACCGAGCCCGACGCGAGCATCGGCCTGCAGTTGATGCTCAAGCTGTTCGGACCGCTGGCGCCGGACAGCATGCTCTGAAAGATCTCATAGTCACTCGGCCTCGATTCCGGCCGCTTTCACGATGCGGCCCCACTTCTGCGACTCCCCGGTCTGGAACTTCGCCATTTCGTCCGGCGACGTGGTGAACACCTCGGTACCGGTCGGCTCGTAGAACGCGCTCTTCGCCGCTTCGCTCTTCGCGGCCTTCACCAGCAGGTCGTTCAGACGCTTGACCACTGCCGGTGGCGTCTTCGCGGGTGCATAGGCTGCGAACCAGTAGCCCATTTCGTAGCCCTTGACGCCCGCTTCCGAGATGGTCGGCACGTCGGGCGCGAGCGGGGAGCGGCTGGCGCTCGACATGCCCAGCGCGCGCAGCTTGCCCGCCTTGACCTGGGGCAGGCCGGTCGCGGTGTCGGTGATCATCATGTTGATCTGGCCGCCGAGCAGGTCGGTCACGGCCAGCGTGTTGCTCTTGTAGGGCACGTGCAGCAGCTTGATGTCGGCCATCTGCTGCAGCAGCTCGCCGGCCATGCGGCTGGACGAACTGCCACTGCCGAAGCTGTACTTGCCTGGCTCCTTCTTCGCCAGCGCGATGAATTCCGCCACGGTCTTTGCGGGGAAGGTCGGGGCGACCACCATGATCTGGCCGCCTTTGCCGAGGCCGGTGATCGGCGCGAAGTCCTTGACAGGGTCGTAGGGCAGTTTCTTGTAGAGGTGCTCGTTGGCCGCGTGCGTGGTGTTCGTGGTGATGAGCACGGTGTAGCCGTCGGCCGGCGCCTTTGCCACGAACTGCGAAGCGATGAAGCCGCTCGCGCCCGCCTTGTTGTCGATCACCACCGACTGCTTCGTCTCGGTCGTCACGCCGTTGCCGAGGGCACGCGCGATCTGGTCGGTCGCCGTGCCGGCCGCGAAGGGCACGACGAAAGTAATGGGTTTTTCGGGAAAGCCCTGTGCCTGAACGGCGCCGGCCAGGGAAAGCGCCGCGGTGGCCAAGGCGACGGGGAGGATGCGATTCATGGTTTTGTCTCCAGAGGGATGGTTGTGAAAGCAGGTCCGACCAGCCAGCGCTGCAGGTCGGCAGGAACGTCGATCGGCATGTCGAGCAACAGGAACGACAGGGACTTGCCATGCGCGTCCAGGTTGAGCGCGTCGTTCACGCCGCCGTCGAGCACGGCGTCGAGCACGAAGTTCATGGCCTGCAGCTTCGGCAGCAGGAAGCGCTGCACGCGGCCCGGCGCGCGATGGCGGAACTGGTCCGCCACCGCGTCGGACGTGACCTGCTCGACCAGGAGCGGCCAGAGCGCCGGATGCCAGGCGATCACGCTGATGTTGGAACGGTCACCCTTGTCGCCGGTTCGGCCGTGCGCCGCGCGGTACAGCGGCACCTTGATCGTGCTCATGGCGCCTCCATCAGCTCGAACCGCACCGGCACGGCCTCGCGCGGCAGCATGCAGGAGATGGTGTTCAGCCGAGGCGTGAGCGTGCTGCGCACGCCGCCGCCGCCGGCCGGGCCGCAGGTGTAGAGCGCCATCACTTCACGGCCGAGCCGTTCCGCCTGGGCCCGGTCGGCATGCGTGGCTGCGATCCGCAGTCGCACGTCGCGTGCGCCGCCGTCCGGCGTGGCCGCAAGCGCACGACCCGCGTCGTCGCCCAGGATGCTGAGCGCGCCGATCAGGTCGACCCGCAGCGCGAGGCCGGCCAGCCGATGCCGCAGCACGTCGGCCGCCAGACGGGCGCGGGCCTCGGCGCGCGGGCCGGCGTAAGAGATTTCGCCCTCGGCCAGCCAGCCGCCTTCGTGGCAGACGTTGACCTTGTAGTGCGAGGGCCGTGCATGGCCGCGGACCCCAAAGAGCGCCACACGGTCGCGGCCAGCCGATCGAACCTCGGCCTCCTGGATGTCGGCAACCACGTCGGGCGTGAGGTACGCGGCCGGATCGTGCACTTCGTAGAGCAACTGTTCCTTGACCGTGGCCTGCGTGACGAAACCGCCGGTGCCCTCGGACTTGCCCACGGTGCAGTGGCCATCGGCTTCGATCTCGGCGATCGGGAAGCCCACCTCGGCCAGGCCCGGCACGTCCTTGAAGCCCGGATCGGCGAAGTAGCCGCCGCACACCTGCGCACCGCACTCGAGAAGATGGCCGGCCATGGTCGCGCGGCCCAGCTTCTCCCAGTCGTCGGCGCGCCAGCCGAAGTGCGACATCGCCGGCCCCACGGTGAGCGACGGGTCGGCCACGCGGCCGCACACGACGACCTGCGCGCCCGCGTCCAGCGCGGCGGCGATCGGCTCGGCGCCGATGTAGGCGTTGGCGCTGACGATGCGCAGCCCGTCCATCTGCGCACCGAGCTGATCGCGCAGCAGCGCCTGCTGCGCCGGCGCGCAGAGGTCGTCGCCCTCCACCACCGCGATGCGCGGCGCCGGCGCTCCGGTTTCGCGGGCGATGCGGGCAATGTGCCGCGCTGCGGCGCGCGGGTTGGCCGCCCCGAAATTGCTGACGATGCGTATCCCGTGCGCCAGACAGCGTGCGAGCACCGGGCGCAGCATCGCGTCGAGCAGCGGTTCGTAGCCCGCCTCGGGGTCGGCGCGGCGACGCAACTGGGCCAGTGCCAACGTGCGCTCGGCCAGCGTTTCGAAGATGAGGAAGGCCCGCTGCCCGTTCGCGCCGGCAGCGAGCCGGGCGATCAGCGTGTCGACCACCGGCCCGGCGGCGTCGGTGCGATCGCCGGAGAAGCCGGCGGCGCAACCGATCAGCAGTGGGGGAGGCGCGGGTCGGGAATCCATTGTGGTCTGTCTCGTCGTGGGCAGAATGTAGGCCGCGGGGCTTCATCCGTAAAATCGAAAGTTCGGATCGATTCATCCGGATTTCAAATTGAAGCCCTTCCCCGATCTTTCGACTCGTCAACTGCGCGCCTTCTCCGCGCTGGCCGATCAGCGCAACTTCACGCGCGCGGCGCAAGCCTGTCACCTGTCCCAGCCGGCGTTCAGCGCGCTCATCCGCACGCTGGAGGACGCACTGGGCGCGCGACTGTTCGATCGCGACACCCGCAGCGTGCAACTCACGCCCGAGGGCCGCCTGTTCGAAGCGTCCGCACGCCGCCTGCTCGACGACATGCAAGGAGCGGTCGGCGACCTCGCGGACCACGTCGAGCGACGCAAAGGCCGCGTGAGCATCGCCGCGCTGCCCTCGCTGGCCGCAGGCTGGCTGCCTGCGATCCTGGCCGACTTCATGCAACAGTGGCCGGGCATCACGGTCGCGCTGCACGACGCGCTGTCGGACGCCTGCATCGCGCAGCTGCGCAGTCACCAGGCCGACTTTGCGCTGGCCGCCAGCGGTGCCGGTGCTGCGGCCGCCAGCGACCTGCGTGGCGCCAAGCTCTGCAGCGACCGCTTCCACCTGGTTTGCCGCGCCGACCACCCACTTGCGAAGGTGCCCAGGCTCACGGCCAAACAGCTCGCACCCTGGCCTTTCATCCAGATGACGCGCAACAGCAGCGTGCGCCAGTCGCTGGACGCCGCGCTCCACCCGCTGCGGCTCAACGCGGTGTTCGAAGTGGAGCACCTCGCCACCGTGATGGGGCTGGTCGAGGCCGGCGTCGGCATCAGCGTGGTGCCGGCGCTGACCCTGTTCCACTTTCGCCGCGACACCCTGGTGACCCGGCCGCTCGCGGTAGCCGGGCTCACCCGCACGATCTACCTGGTGCAGCGCCGCGAGGGCAGCCTGTCGGTGGCGGCGCAGACGCTGCACGACCTGATCGTGGCACGGATGGGGTCGTTGCGATTCGACTGAGCGCCGCACAATCCTCCACGCACGCACCGAAAGGACAAGTCATGACGACACAAGGATTCATCGCCACGCACGCGAGGGACGCACAGTTCCAGCGCGGGCTGCGTTCCTTCTTCGAATACCGCGACCTCGGCATCAAGGACGCCACCCAGGGCCGGGTGGCCGCGCATGTGATCCGCGCGGCGGCCGGGCGCGAGTTCTCGAGCCAGCCGCACCTGCACCACACCGAGTTCCAGCTCGTCTACGTGCTCAAGGGCTGGATCGAATTCGAGTACGAAGGCCAGGGTACCGTGCGTCTCGAGGCCGGCTCCTGCGTGCACCAGCCGCCCGGCATCCGGCACCGGGAACTCGGTCACAGCGACGACGTGGAAATGCTCGAGATCGTGCTGCCGGCGGGATTCAAGACCGAGGAAGTTCCGTCAGTGGAGGATTGATCAGCCGCGCACTCGCGCGAACACTTTCCAGAATTGCGCATCCTG
>SEGN01000152.1 GCA_004211245.1 Variovorax sp. | reverse complement strand
CGTGCGAACTCCACGATCAGGATCGCGTTCTTCGCGCTCAAGCCCACCAGCACGATCAGCCCGATCTGCGTGAAGACGTTGTTGTCGCCGCCCGAGATCCACACGCCGGTCATCGCGGCGAGCAGGCCCATCGGCACGATCAGGATGATCGCGATCGGCAGTGTCAGGCTCTCGTACTGCGCGGCCAGCACCAGGAACACCAGCAGGATCGCCAGCGGGAACACGAGGAACGCGGAGTTGCCGGCCAGGATCTCCTGGTAGGTCAGCTCGGTCCACTCGAAGCTCACGCCCTTGGGCAGCGTCTCGGCCGCGATGCGTTCGATGGCGTCCTGCGCCTGGCCCGACGAGTAGCCCGGTGCCGGGCCGCCGTTGACGTCGGCCGCGAGGTAGCCGTTGTAGCGCATCGCGCGCTCGGGGCCGAAGCTGGAGCTGACCTTCATCAGCGCCGACAGCGGCACCATCTCGCCCGAGGTCGAGCGCACCTTGAGCAGGCCGACGTCCTCGGCCCGCGCGCGGTACGGCGCATCGGCCTGGACCCGCACCGAGTACGTGCGGCCGAACTTGTTGAAGTCGTTCGCGTACAGGCTGCCGAGATAGATCTGCATCGTGTCGAAGATGTCCGTCACCGGCACGCCGAGCTGGCGCGCCTTGGTGCGGTCGATGTCGGCATAGAGCTGCGGCACGTTGACCTGCCAGCTCGTGAACAGGCCGGCCAGCTCGGGCGCCTTCTGTGCCTTGGCCATGAAGGCCTTCACGGCCGCATCCATCTGGTCGTAGCCGACCGAGGCGCGGTCCTCCAGCTGCAGCTTGAAGCCGCCGGTGGTGCCGAGGCCCGCCACGGGCGGTGGCGGAAACATCACGATGAACGCGTCCTGGATGCCGGCGAAGGCACCGTTGAGCTGACCCGCGACCGCGCCGCCGCTCTGGTCGGCACGCTTGCGCTCGGCGAACGGCTTGAGCGTCGCGAACACGATGCCCGAGTTGGAGCTGTTGGTGAAGCCGTTGATCGAGAGACCCGGGAACGCGATCGCGTCCTCGACGTTCGGGTTCTTTTTCATGATGTCGCCCATGCGGTGGATCACGTCCTCGGTGCGGTCGAGCGTGGCACCGTCGGGCAACTGCGCGAAGCCGATCAGATACTGCTTGTCCTGCGCCGGCACGAAGCCGCCCGGCACCGCCTTGAAGAGGCCGAAGGTCACGCCGACGAGCGCGAGGTAGATCACCAGCATCAGGGTCTTGCGGCCGATGACGCGCTTGACGCCGCCGCTGTAGGCCTCGCTGCCGCGATGGAAGAACTTGTTGAAGCCGCGGAACAGCCAGCCGAAGGCGCGGTCCATGCCGCGCGTGAGCGCATCCTTGGGCTGGTCGTGGCCGCGCAGCAGCAGCGCGGCGAGCGCGGGCGACAGCGTGAGCGAATTGATCGCCGAGATCACCGTCGAAATCGCGATGGTCACCGCGAACTGGCGGTAGAACTGTCCGGTCAGGCCGCTGATGAACGCCAGCGGCACGAACACGGCCACCAGCACCAGCGCGATCGCGATGATGGGGCCCGACACTTCTCGCATGGCCTTGTAGGTGGCCTCGCGCGGCGTGAGCCCCGCCTCGATGTTGCGCTCGACGTTCTCCACCACGACGATCGCGTCGTCCACCACGATGCCGATCGCCAGCACCAGCCCGAACAGGGAGAGCGCGTTGATCGAGAAGCCCAGCACGTGCAACACCGCGAACGTGCCCACCACCGACACCGGCACCGCCAGCAGCGGAATGATGGACGCGCGCCAGGTCTGCAGGAACAGGATGACCACCAGCACCACGAGCGCGATGGCTTCGAGCAGCGTGTGCAGCACCGATTCGATGGAAGCGCGCACGAACTGCGTCGGGTCGTAGGCGATCCGGTATTCCACGCCCTCGGGCATGTTCTTCGCGATCTCGTCCATGGTCTTGCGCACGTTCGACGAGATGTCGAGCGCGTTGGAGCCCGGCGCCTGGAACACGCCCATGCCGACGGCCGGGTTGTTGTTGAGCAGCGAACGCAGCGAGTAGTCGGCGGCGCCAAGCTCGAGGCGTCCGATGTCGCGCAGCCGGGTCACGGCACCATCGGCACCGGTCTTGACGATGATGTCGCCGAACTCTTCCTCGTTCTGCAGGCGGCCCTGCGCATTGATCGACAGCTGCATGTCGACGCCCGAGAGCCCCGGCGATGCACCGACCACGCCGGCCGCGGCCTGGATGTTCTGGCTGCGGATCGCGGCCACCACATCGCTCGCCGACAGGCCGCGCTGCGCGACCTTCTGCGGGTCGAGCCAGACGCGCATCGAGTACTCGCCGCCGCCGAAGATCTGCACCTGGCCCACGCCCTGGATGCGCGCGAGCCTGTCCTTCACGTTCAGCACCGCGTAGTTGCGCAGGTAGTTGATGTCGTAGCGGTCGTTCGGCGACACGAGGTGCACCACCATCGTCAGGTCAGGCGCGCTCTTCACGGTCGTGATGCCGAGGCGGCGCACCTCTTCCGGCAGGCGCGGCTCGGCCTGCGAGACGCGGTTCTGCACCAGTTGCTGGGCCTTGTCGGGGTCGGTACCGAGCTGGAAGGTCACGGTCAGCGTCATCACGCCGTCGGTGGTGGCCTGGCTGCCCATGTAGAGCATGCCTTCGACGCCGTTGATCGATTCCTCGAGCGGCGTGGCCACCGTTTCGGCGATCACCTTCGGGTTGGCGCCCGGGTACTGGGCCCGCACCACCACCGAGGGCGGTGCGACTTCGGGGTATTCGGAAATCGGCAGGCCGCGCAGGGCGATCAGCCCCGCGATCACGATCAGCACCGACAGCACGCCGGCGAAGATCGGCCGGTCGATGAAGAATTTGGAGAGGTTCATGGCGTTCTTCTCAGGAGTTGGACGCGACCTTGCGCTCCGCCGGCACCTGGGCGGTCGCATCCATCGGCACGGTTTGCGGCGCGACCAGCGCGCCGGGGCGCACATGCTGCAGCCCGTTCACGACCACGCGCTCGCCGTTCTTCAGGCCGCTGACCACCACGCGCAGCCCCTTGGCCGGTGCGCCGAGCGTGACTTCGCGGTACTCGGTCTTGTTGTCGCCGTTGACGACCATCACGAACTTCTTGTTCTGGTCGGTGCCGATGGCGCGCTCGCTCACCAGCATCACGTTGCTGGTCTTGGCCTGGCCCATGCGGATGCGGGCGAACTGGCCGGGGATCAGCGCGCCGTCCTTGTTATCGAAGGCGGCGCGCACACGGACCGTGCCGCTGCGCGCATCGACCTGGTTGTCGATCAGCTGCAGCTTGCCATCGATCGGTGTGCCGGCGCTCGCGGCAGTGCCCATCTGCACCGGGATCTGGCCGATCAGCGCGCGCGCGCCGGCGCCGCCGGGCAGGTCTTTCAGCGCACGGCCGACGATCTGCTCGTCGGCATCGAAGCTCGCGTAGATCGGGCTCACCGAGACCAGCGTGGTGAGCACCGGCGCGCCCGGGCCGGCGGCCACCAGGTTGCCGACCGTCACCTCGACCTTGCCGATGCGACCCGACACCGGCGCCTTCACCTGCGTGTAGCCGAGGCTCAGGCGCGCGGTCTGCAGCGCGGCCTGCGCGGCGCGCAGGTTGGCCTCGGCCTCGTGCTTGGCATTGCCGCGCTCGTCGAGTTCGCGCTGCGCGATGGCCTGTTCGTCCCACAGGCGGCTGGCGCGCACATGTTCGCTTCGGGCCTGCGACACGCGGGCCTGCGCGGCGGCGACCTGCGCTTCGGCGCGGTCCACATCGGCGGCATAGGGCGCCGGGTCGATCGTGATCAGCAGGTCGCCCTGCTTGACGAGCGAACCCTCCTTGAAGTGCACAGCCTGCACGGCGCCGGCGACGCGCGAGCGCACGTCGACGCGTTCGACCGCCTCGAGCCGGCCCGAGAACTCGTCCCAGGCGGTGATGTCGGTGGCTGCGACCGTGGCGACCGACACCGGCGTGGCCGGCGGGGCGGCCGGCGCGCTTTCGGCATTGGACAGGGGCTGACCGAAGATCGCGGCGACGATCGCCGCCACCGCCGTGAGGCCTGTCAGTGCAGGCCAGAGACCGCGGCGCGCGAGGGATTGCAATGGCTTGTTCGACATGATGATTTCCTTGAGAAAGCTGAATCCGGGATGCAGAAGTCCCACGGCGCAGGGCGGCGCCGAGGACGGGATGGGCGGGGGTGAGGCGCCGCTCGCGGCGCCATGCAACTAGGCTGGCGGCGCGTTGGCGAAGAAGTCGCGCAACTGTTGTTCCACTGCGGCCTTGCAGACCCGACAGCTGTCGTCGGTGTCGTACAGCGCGTCGGGCCAGTTGGCTGCGCTCTGCAGCACGTGGCTCGTCACGGCGATGCCGGCCTTGCGCAGGCGTTCGGCATAGGCCAGCGCTTCGTCGCGCATCGGGTCGTCGGGGCCGACCAGCACCAATGTGGGCGCCAATTCGGCCAGCCGCATCGACGCACCCGGCACGGCGTAGGGGTGCAACGCATCGCCCGGACAGCGCAAGTAGTCTTGCCAGCCGTTGGCGTAGCGGCATTCCACCGCGTCGCCGGTGGCTTCGCGCAGCGAGCGCGTGCCGGCGCAGGGGTCCAGCATCGGCGACAGCAGGATCTGCCCCGCGAGCGGCGGGTGCGCGCGATCGCGGGCGATCAGTGCCACCGCGGCAGCCAGGTTACCGCCGGCTTCCTCGCCCGCCAAAAACACGCGGGCGCCCTTGCCGGCCAGCCTGGCACGCTGCTTGTACAGCCACTCGAGCACGGCGTAGCCGACCTCGATCGGCTCGGGAAACGGCGTCAGCGGATAGGCCAGCGACACCGCGACCGCGCCGGCCTTTGCCAGCATCTCGCCGACGTTGCGGCCGTTTTCGAGACTGCCGCAGACGAAGGTTCCGCCATGGAAGTGCAGCACCAGCGGCGCCGCTTGGGCACCCGTGATGCGCTTGCCATAGACGCGGGCCTTGACAGGCTCGCGGCCGGGGAGGTCGATGGCAATGTCGCCACCCGCGGCGTTCCCCGGGGCAACAACGGCATCGGCAGTGCTGGACGGAGAACGGGGTGACATGGTGTGTAGCCTGGAGGTCGGATCGACGATGAATGGAATATAGGCGCGATGGACTGTTCGAAAAACAGGCCCGCGACCTCTACTCTGTTTCGATTCGACCAACAATCCGCCCCGACCACCGTGTGAGAATTCCGCTGCCGGCACCCGCCGGGCGCAGGAGAGAAGCACAAGATGGATCAGATACAGGCGATGCGGATCTTCGTTCGCGTTGTCGAAGCCGGCACCTTCACGCGCGCCGCCGATTCGCTCGACCTGCCCAAGGGCACGGTCACCAAGCAGATCCAGGCGCTGGAGGCGCGCCTGCGCGTGAAGTTGCTCAACCGCACCACGCGCCGCGTCACCGTCACACCCGACGGCGCCGCCTACTTCGAGCGCGCGGCGCGGCTGATCAACGACTTCGACGACCTCGAGGGCAGCATGGCCAACGCGCAGGCCAGCCCCAAGGGGCGGCTGCGCATCGACGTGGGCACCACGGTCGCGTCCCAGATCATCATCCCGGCGCTGCGCAGCTTCTGCGACCAGTACCCCGACATCCAGGTCGACCTCGGCGCCAGCGACCGCGTGGTCGACCTGATCGGGGACAACGTCGACTGCGTGATCCGCGGCGGCGAGCTGTCGGACCAATCGCTGGTGGCGCGCCGCATCGGGAACATTCCGTGGGTGACCGTGGCCACGCCCGCCTACCTCAAGCGCTACGGCACGCCGACGCATCCTGCCGAACTCGAGAAGAAGCACCTGGTGATCGGCTTCTTCTCCGGCAGCACGCGCCGCATGTACCCGCACGAGTTCGTCAGGGGCGACGAACGCGTCGACATCACCGGGCCCTACCAGGTGTCGGTGAACGACGGCAACGCCCACATGGCGGCGCTGCTCGCCGGCTTCGGCGTGAGCCAGTCACTGATCTTCACGGCCGCTCCGCTGCTCGCCAGCGGCGAGTTGGTCGAGATCCTGGCCGATTGGACGCCGCCGCCGTTGCCGGTGCACGTCGTGTACCCGCCGAACCGCCACCTGAGCCCGAAGGTGCGTGCCTTCGTCGACTGGGCCGCCGACCTGTTCGCAAAAAACCCCCACCTGCAACGCCGCTAAAAAACAAGGCCCCGCATTGCGGGGCCTTGTTTCGGGGGCTCCGTGAGCTCAATGCTGCAGGATCTTGTTGAGGAAGTCCTTGGTGCGCGGCTGACGGTTCTCCGGGTGGTTGAAGAACTCGTCCTTCGAGCAATCTTCCAGGATGCGGCCGCCGACGTCGATGAAGATCACGCGGCTCGCCACCTTGCGCGCAAAGCCCATCTCGTGCGTGACCACCATCATGGTCATGCCTTCCTTGGCCAGCGTCACCATCACGTCGAGCACTTCGCCGACCATCTCGGGGTCGAGCGCCGAGGTGGGTTCGTCGAACAGCATCACGATCGGGTCCATGCTCAGCGCACGGGCAATCGCCACGCGCTGCTGCTGACCGCCCGAGAGCTGGCCCGGGAACTTGTCCTTGTGCGCCATCAGGCCGACGCGGTCGAGCATCTTGAGGCCGCGGGTCTTGGCCTCGTCGGCGCTGCGGCCGAGCACCTTGATCTGGGCGATCGTGAGGTTCTCGGTCACCGACAGATGCGGGAACAGCTCGAAGTGCTGGAACACCATGCCGACCTTGGAGCGCAGCTTGGGCAGGTTGGTCTTCGGGTCGTGCAGCGCGATGCCGTTGACGGTGATCTCGCCCTTCTGGAAAGGCTCGAGCGCGTTCACCGTCTTGATGAGGGTCGACTTGCCCGACCCCGACGGGCCGCAGAC